>CAZSGT010000108.1:0-6318 GCA_964606215.1 uncultured Lachnospiraceae bacterium | reverse complement strand
GCATCGTCAAACCGTTCTATTACATCCGGAAAAATATAATCATCGGCATCCAGAAAATAAAAATAATCTCCCTCCGCCTTCTTCATTCCATAGTTTCTCGCCGCCGCCACGCCGGATTTGGGACTGGTATATTCCCGGATGGTAAGCGCATCCCGGTATCGGGATACCAGCGATTCCACATCTTCCGTCACGGCATCGTATACCAAAACCACCTCAAACGATTTTCTTGTCTGTTCTCGCAGACTGTCCAGGCAGTCCTCCAAAAAATGCACTCCCCTGTGAAATGGTATAATCACGCTTACCATGATTTCCCTCCTTCCAAAGCAACTCGTTTCTTGTGTATATTTATATATTTCCCGGTATTATACTTTTGATGTTCTCTCTCAATGTACAATATATATCCGTCTTCCGGCAAATTGTCCATGGGAATCGCCACAAAGTATACCATCTTGCCAAATAATGCCATATTTTCCTGGCTGGTCTTCGTAAAATCCATCATATAACAATGTTTTTTCCCTACAAAATACAGACTGTCCAAAAGATGGTCCCTCATTTGTATATATAGTATATCTTCTTTTCGTGTAAAATTTATGGCAGCAATCTGCTCTAAAATTTCTTCTTCCGTAAACACGCCTGCATCCGGATTTTCCATTCGGATTTCTTTGCGGACACGCTTTCGGTTCCTTTCACCTTTGATTATTTTTCTCTTTTTCGACGGCATAGGAAGACTGCCTGACACATCGGGACGCTTTATGGGAACCATGTGTTCAAGTTCTCCGATTATATAATTTTCATCTACTTTCATGCTGACAGAAAGCTCTTCGTAATCTGCCCACAAATCGTAAGCCCGGTAAAAAGAATTTACGGTGCTGTACTGGTTCAACACCTCCCCGGAATCATAGTCGTATTCATAAATCTTGCCTTCGTATTCCCCGTCCGGCTCCGCCAGATAACCGCACATGGCAAACACCCGGTTCCTCTCCATATCTAATATGCCGTTGGAGCGGATTTTGGATTTCACGCAGGGATACTTCCGAAACAAAGACACTGTCCGTTCCTTCTCGTTGATGGTATAAATCCGTACATAGGACAACGGGTCGTCGTCATAAAACTCCACAGGCCGTCGCAAATGCCAGTGGTTATCAAAAATAATAATATGTCTGGTATGGGGATTTCCATCCAGATTTTCTTTTAATTCATAGGATGCATGGGCCTGGAAAAACCATTCCATATCATCTCCCACCGGAGTCAGCACCTTATCCTCCACATTGGTTCCCCGGAAAAAATCGGGATGGGCAAACACCCAGATCAGCTCTCCTGTCCACCAGTCAATTTTCACCACACAGTGCAGGTTCCGCAGACTTGCCAGCACGGTATTGTCCGACGGATTGTAATCCACCGTATTGATATGCGCCCAGTCCACGCTGGTCTTGTAGGTATCGTCAAACAGATTGCCAAGCTCCACGCTCTTTATCACTCTGCCGGTACGCCGGTTGATTTCAATGATGGCGTCTTCATTAAAGCCCTTGAGGGAGCTTGCAGCTCCAAGTATATTACCGTCCGGCGGCATCTCGCAAGCGTCATGGTGCATTCCTTTTTCCACATTCAGTACATGATAAATCCTTCCAAGAAAATCCATCTCCATCACATTGGTTGCATGGGGATTGTGAAAGGTGGGCTTGAGAATATGCTTGTCTGAAAACAAAAATCTTCCCCGGGACAACGGAAACAGCCCATATGCCTTTGGAGTGCGCTCGATATAATAACGGATATCGCCTGCACTGTCGAAGGCATATGGGTATAATGTATCTCCACCGTAGACAAATGTAAGAGTATTGGCAGAGTCTGTGGTCTGCTTGTCCACACGGACCATATTCTCCATATTTTTTGGCAACGGTTTCGTTGGTATTTTTATATATTTTCTGCGAAACTCCATCCCATAATCATCCACCAGACGAAGCAGCACCTGGTTGGTGCGCCCCGGATACAACCCAAGTATGGGGACTCTGTGAAACCGGGATTTGACTGTAAGCCCGGTGACATTATCCGTATGTCTGTCTCCCTTCACCACAAACTGCACACGGCAGGGCAAATCTGTCTGAAAAACGGCCAGGGCAGTAAGAGGCGCAAGATTGTACGGATTTTTAATCACTAACATATCTTCAAATGTATAGAAACCGGAGCGCAGACGTTCCTCGATAAAACAGTCCTTGCTGTAACTAATCGTTGGAAAATGCCTGCGGGAAAGGATATTGCTGTCAAACTCCTTATCCAGCTTTCTTGTAAATACATCATTGTATATGACAGACTTTCTGGCAACCCAGTTTCCATCCCGGATGATGGCGGTATCCTTTGCCACATTGTTCTTACCCACCATGCGCCGCAGCATCCGTTTTTGTCTTGGTGATATGGAATCCTTAAAATCCACCAGTAAATGTTTTGAATCCATAGTATTCCTCACTTTTTTCTCAGTCTTACACACTATGTATTCTAACCTATTCTAGGATTTTGGTCTACTGTTTTTTAAAAACTGTTCGGGGAAGCAAGGATAATTTTCCCATCTTCCATGGTAACCTTTACATATCCATTCTTAATTCCCAGCTCTTCCACATACTCCGCCGGAAGCTGGATACGGTTATTCCTGTCGATAATGGCAAACTCCTCATGGGTGTCCTGAATATCCTCCAGGCTGCCAATTTCCTTAAGTTTGTCCGCATAGCTGGTTTTTACCAGCTGCTCGCTGCTGATTTTGCCATCCCGGATTCGCACCACACGGCTCACCTTTCCCGCCAGTGCCAGGTCATGGGTAACAATGACAATGGTCAGCCCCAGCTCTTCATTGAGCCTGCGGAATACATCCAGAATCTGCGCTGCCGTCGCCGCATCCACGGAACCGGTGGGCTCATCTGCAAGAAGAATCTTCGGCTGGTTTGCCAGAGCAATGGCAATCGCCACCCTCTGCTGTTCTCCACCGGAAAGCTGGTGAAGCTTCCGGTCTGCCTTATCCTTCATACCTACCATATCCAGCAGCATCAACGCCCGTTTGTCCGGATTTTTTTCTTTTCCTTTGCGCAGCATCATGGGCATATTGACATTTTCCAGCGCACTCAGGTACGGAAACAGATTCCTGGCGTTGTTCTGCCAGACAAAACCTACGGTTTTCTGCTTATACTCCACCAGTTCTTTTTCTTTCATTTTAAATAAATCTTTTCCGTCCACCAGCAATCTTCCGGCAGAAGGCTTTGCCAGTCCGCCTACCATGTTCAGAAACGTGGATTTTCCGCTTCCACTGTTTCCGATGACTGCTAACATCTCTCCCTGCTTTACCGTCAAATCCAGACCCTGAAGCGCCATGACCTCCATATCCCCGGTCTTATATATTTTCACCAGGTTCTCACAGCAAATCATATCTTTATCTGCATCTGCATTTCTATCCACTTCTTTATCTACTTCTTTGTCCAATTTCTTAACCAATAAGCTCACCATCCTCCATCTCGTACAGCACGTCGGCTGCCTCCATCAAATCCGGGCTGTGGGTAGTCAGCACTACTGCACAGGACTCCTGTTCTACCAAATCCTTAAAAATCTTTACCACACGGAGAGCCGTGTCACTGTCCAGCTCTGCCGTTGGTTCATCTGCAAAAACAATTTTCGGTTTATGGCAGATGGCACGGGCGATGGCAACTCTCTGCTGTTCTCCACCGGAAAGCTGGGCAGGCAGATGGTGCATGCGCTCTCCCAGTCCCACCTTTCGGAGACATTCCTTTGCCCGCTCTTCCCTGTCCCCCTCATATTCTGCCAGCCGCAGGGCGTATTCAACGTTTTCATAGGCTGTCATCATAGGAATCAGGGCTACCGCCTGAAAGACGAAACCAATCTCATAGCGTCGAAGTTTCTCTTTTTTATGCTCGCTGTACTGAGTAATATTTTCTCCCTCAAACCACACATTTCCCTCTGTGGCATCATCCAGAGCACTCAATATATTTAGCAGTGTGGTCTTTCCGGAACCAGAGCGTCCCTTGAGTATAGTCAGACTTCCCGCCGGAATCTCCACGTCCACCTGATTCAGTGCATAAAAGTCCTCTCCGTTTCCCTGTTTATATATCTTGGTGATTCCCTCGGCTTTTAATAAAATCCCCATATTTTCTATCTACCTCACTTTCCATTCCGATTCAATCCGTCTCTTTCCATGCTGATTCAATCTGAAAAAACATATCTTCCTGGAATACTGCAAGAAATTTCTGTATTGTCTCTTTACTCCTCGCCAAGCTTTAACGCCTGGGAAATCTTGAGTTTCGCTATAATTTTTCTTAATACCATGATACAAAATACCACCATGCATACTACGGTCACTGCCAGACGGACGCCGTCAATGGTATCCATGGTCACATGCAGCGGAATATTCTGGGCATCTTTCGTGTATGTGATTTCCATCATCGGCACGAAGAGTTTTGCGCTGACGACGCCCACGACGCCTCCGATAATAATTGCCAGCAGTGTACTGAAAACATGCTCGTTTATCAGCATCTGCATCAGCTCCTTTGCAGATAATCCCATGGCACGGTAGATACCAAACAACAGCTCCCTGGAGCGGATGGAGCCAATCCAGTATATTAAAAATCCCGTGACACAAATCACCAGTATCACCACAAAACCGATGGTCAAAAGTCCATTGGATACCTGCAGAATCGGTTCATTTTTTGCGATAACCACCTGATTTCTGCTGTCTTTTATATCCGCCAGTTTGATATTGTTTTCCTCCACAAAATCGTATACCTCCTGGGTATTGTCGGTTTTGATATAAATATTATAGGGCAGCACATCGGTCTGGCTCATGAGGTAATCAAAGTTTGCCACCACCATATGGCTTTCTTCATATCCATATTCCGTTTCGGAAAGCTGTACTCTGGTACTCTCCTGAAAGGTGGGAAAATAATCTACAAAAGCAACGATGGTTCCCCATGCATGCAAATAATCCCTGCGGTTCATTTCATCAGATAAGAAAAGGTCGACCGTATCCCCGACTTTAAGTCCATACTTCTTTTTTGCACTGTTGGTAACAATCATACCGTCCGCTTTTTCAGACAGGGCATTTAACGCCTCATACCACTGTTTTTTATCCAGATCATTCCGGAACCAGCAGCATTCTCCAAATTTTTTTGGTTCGATTCCAAGGACACGGGTATTTTCGTTAATAGATGCACCACCGGATTCCTCGTAAATGATTCCGTCAGATTCCGTAGTATGGAATGCCGCCATATGACCTTCGGCAATATCCATCACCCGGGTTATCACCTGTGCATCCTTCAACCCTTCATATTTATAATAATCCGGCTCCTGATAAACCAATTGCGGTCCCGGAATGTCACCATTGTCTATGGCGTGCTGGACGGTTGCCCGGTTGGATAAAAACTCCTCCTGCAAAACTAAATCCGTACCATTGTTGTAATAAATCAACGACTCCTGGTTGTTGTTTACCGTTCTCGCCGTAGATGCATTAAAGATTCCAAAGGCGATGGTGGCAATCAAAAACACGGAGATAAAACTCTGGCTTCCGCCACTGCGGATAATCTGCAAGAAGG
Source organism: uncultured Lachnospiraceae bacterium (assembly GCA_964606215.1). Lineage (GTDB taxonomy): Bacteria > Bacillota > Clostridia > Lachnospirales > Lachnospiraceae > CAZSGT01. The sequence continues at coordinate 736 of CAZSGT010000108.1, read as the reverse complement.
ATGCATACATTGCCGGCTTCCACCGCTTTTTACCCACACGGTATACCAGCCAGGTAATGACAGGAAATATGCGGAGGGCAAAAAGTGCGCACCCCAGGATAAATATGGACGCACTGATTAGAAGCAGAGGGTCCACCTCCCCGGTCTCCGCAATTTTTGCAGCCAGCTGCTCCCGGTTTTTTTGAAAATTGGAATAGGTATATAACGAAATCACCAACAGGATAATATCCAGAAAACAAACCCTCCACCATGGACGTTTTTTTCTCTTGTCCTGTTTTTTCTCCACTATGGTAACCTTGGACGCCGGCAGGACCGGCAAAGTCATAATGATAATGGAAACCAGCATGGCGCCAAGCACATACCAGATAATATCCCAGGTAAAACGCAGCAGCAGCGCCCTTCTGCTTACAAACTCCATAAAGGAATTGGACGCACCTATAATCTTACAGAGAACATATCCCAAAAATATTCCAAGCACCCCGCTGCACAGATTGATGCCAAATGCCTGCAAAAAGTAAATTCCAAGCAGCTTTACCCGGCTTACACCACGGCTTTTTAACATAGCTATCTCATTTTCTTCCATGGAAAGCATTTGCCCCGATACCATGTAGATAAACACAACTAATAATATCAGTACCGGAATTTCCAACAGCCACATAGTCAGACGCAGTCTTCCTGTGCCACTTTGAAATTCCCTGATTGCTTTGTAGATTGGCACGGAGGAATTAATATCCCC
>CAZSGT010000107.1:0-6361 GCA_964606215.1 uncultured Lachnospiraceae bacterium | reverse complement strand
CGCCTCAATCCACAATCACAAGTCACGTCAAAGCAATATAAACCGTCTCATATACCTTGATTATATACCTGCTAAATGGATTGTCAAGATAAGAAAAACACGGAGCTTCACTCAGCGTGAAGCTCCGCAATTCTCTTTTGTATATCCTATTACCAACGACACAGGTTTTCCCGTTGACATAAGCTGGCACACCAGCGTGAATCTTACTCTGTCACATACTGTACTTTATCAATCACACAGGTCTGGCTTGCTGTATACCAAACACCAAACTGTACATTACCCTCTGCGCTAAAGTCCATCTTCGCCTGTACATCCTCCGGAATTACATAAGTAACCTCCTGAGGACCACGGTAACCGTCACCGATGGTAAGTTCCTGATAGAAACCATTTGGGTCCGGCTCGCCAAGCTTTGGCTTGGTGTCAGAATAGAACCAGTTATCCTTGTTGTATCCCGGAACTGTCATTGCGAAAGATGTCTGACCGCCGGTAAAGGAACCGTCAGTATCAATCAGACCTGCATACTCGCCGTTATTAAGCACACCGGAAATCTGGATAATTACCTTTTTAATTGGCTTTCCACCAGTTGCCTCGCCTACCTCCTTAAGAGGAAGCTCCATACAGTTTGGACCGCTGCTGACGTTAATTGCAAAATTGTAATCCACTGCCTTGGAATCGTCAATGGTCTTTTCAGAACCAATGGTAACACCGTTAATAACAATGTCTGCGCCGTCTGCACGGAAGCTCATTACGTCAAAGTATTTTGTAACGTCATCTGTGCCAAATGCCTTTGTAAAGTCCTCTAAATACCACTGTGCAATATTGTTTTCTCCATTTACTGCACTTGCCGGAATCTCTACTTTCTTATTCGGAGCGTCCTTCTTGTTGCTCTCCGCAATCATAACCGGCGTCTTGTCAGACTTATAATATACAGTGATAATTGGATACTTCTCGCTATACATATACAGGTTGGAATCGTGATCGTGGTCATTTTCATTTCCGTCCTGCTTTGCAGTACACAGAAATGCCACATCAGTACCAGAAGCTTTTCCATCTGGCTTTGTATAACCCTTTTCATCCGGAACAGTTACCTGTACTTCTTTCTCATTGACTGCCTCTTTAATATTTGACCAGTCTCTTGGAGCTGCAAATACATTGGCATTGGAAGCACCAACAAAGGTGCCTGTCGTATTTACAGTAAGCGGATTGCCGGATGCATCACGGAATACAATATTGTCAATGTACATATTGGAGCCGTCTGGTGCATTGTCCTCATCCGTACATACCTGAATCATATTTCCAACACCATTTGCAATACCTGTTACATCAATGGATGCCAGCTTCGGATTCTGATCCTCCATATATACAGACCATTTTGCAGATGTCTCCGTATACTCCTTGCCTGCATAGGCATATACCAGACCGGAGCAGGCGTTAAACTTACCGTTTACATCCAGTACGCCCATGTCCATCTCCACCTTGGCAACCTTCTCTGCATTGTCTCCAAGAATTGCATCTAAATCGAAAGCTACATATGGTGTCTTTGCCTTATCCGCAATCGTTACCTTCAATGCCTTGGAACCGTTAAAATCCTCCACGGATAACGTAGCCGCATCGGAACCGCCCTTTGCACTGTTTATTGCCGCAAATGTAAATGTCCCATCTTCAAATGTCAGTTTCTGATCATCCGGAACATCTTTATTCGCAGACTCCACTACATTTGTCACTTCTTCTTTTGGCTTATCGTCTTTCTTTGCATTGGAATCATCTTTTTTATCATCGGCGCCACAGGCTGCCAAAGAAAATACCATTGCAAGAGTCAGACCCATCGCTAATACTTTTTTCTTAAACATGTATCTAGCTCCTTTCTTTTTATTCAAATCCATGTTCCCATAAATTCTAGCATATTTTATGAGATTTTTCCACTGATTCTAAAAAAATATTACTTATCCGGCTCCTCGGTAGGTTCTGCCGCCTTGACATTACCGCTTAAGTAAGAATCCAGTTTGCTCTGGATGTACTGGGTTGCAGCGGTCGCAAGCTGAGAAGATGTCTCCTCTCCGAGCAACATCGGCTGCAGAGAAAATTCAGAATCCAGGTTTTCCCAGAGGTCTACACAGTTTCTATTGTTGTTTGACATCTCATAAATATAGTTAAAGTTTCTCTCTGTCATAAAGCAGTCTTCTGCCCATGTGGTATCGCTGACCAGAGATTCATCGTCTCCCCACCAGTTTTTAAAGTAGGCAAATGCCTCATACACAGAACGTGGGTTTTCAATACCCTGCGGAATAATATTCCAGTCACCGCCCACATTCATAGTCGGATTTGTATCTTTATTTCCACTTGGACCAGTAGGCCATGGTACAATGCCCAGTTCCCAATCCTTGTTAAAGATATCGCCTTCGCTGAGCATCCAGTGCTGTGCTGCCCAGAATGCTACCAGGCCATCCTGCCAGGTTCTTCCGTTCTGCATATAATCAGAATCATCCCAAGGCTTTGCAATATGCTTTACATTGTAAATCTTCTCAATGAATGTCAGAACCTCCATGGTTTCCTTGGAATCCACCGTCTGTTTTTCACTCATAGCAATACCCGTATTATTGGACATCAGAAGGTTATTTAACGTCTGTGTCCAGACAGAACCGTAGCCATATACATCCGTGGTACCGTCACCATCACGGTCAAAGGTACACTTATCCAGATATTCTTCCCATTTATCCCAGGTCCATTCACCTCTGTCATACACATCCTGGGGATTCTCCAGACCACGTTCCTTACATACGATATCCATGTTGAAGCAAAGTCCCCATGCCTGCGTATTCACACCGCCAGAGCTGCCAAAGAAATAGGTCTTATCCATATCTAACATATTCAGGCTCTGCATTTTCTTCATATCCGTAAACACATCATTGTCTGCATCCAGGAAGTCCTCTAATGCCTGTGCCTGGCCATTTAAGATTGCCGGCAGACCATAGGAAAGTGCACAGTCATAAATGTCACAATCCGGGCTTCCAGACATAATGGATGTATTGATACTGTCAATAATACCTTCCCATGTCAGATTCTTATAATAAATCTTACAGTTAAACTTCTCTTCCGTATCCCTTACATGATCCAGCTGCATCTGCGCCGTATCCCTGTCCGTTACATTTGGATTGTCTTCCACAGACGTATGGGAGCTGTCATAGTACATATCCTGATACACGCCGATGTTAATATCCCGCTCTTGCTCAAATGCGTATTCAGACCTTTCTACATCTTTTTCTTCTTTTTTCTCATCCTTGCCGCCACATGCTGTGACAGAAACAGCGAGCACTGCCACCATGGCAGACGCTATAAATCTTTTAAACCTCATGTTAAATCCCTCCTTGTTTATGGTTTTATATCTGCCCTGCCGCCCAAAGCGTCATCCACACATGGGAACAGGGCAGATATGAAATCTTAATCTATCTGGCATTAACCAACAATACCGCTTCGCTCCACACCTTCCATAAAGTACTTCTGCAGTACTACATACACAAGGACCACTGGAATCATTACCAGAACCACACCGGCATACAGATATAACTGAACCAGCGACGGGTCCGCAATATTGTCCAGGTTCGCAATAGTAGCTGACAGCGTTGTAATCTTTTTACTGATAACGATACTATTGTCAATCAGGAACAACTTGCTGTAGAACATGTCATTGTACTGCCATACCAGTGAGAAAATGGAAACAGTCAGTACAGACGGCATGGCGTTAATCAACATAATACGGAAATAGGTGTACCATGTTCCTGCACCATCTATAAAAGCCGCCTCCTCAATTTCCTTTGGAAGCCCACGGAAGAACTGGTTGAACAGGTAAATGTAAATACCGGTTCGAAGTCCACAGCCAAATACGGTCAGGATATACATAGGCACTGGAGTCTTTAATAAACTCAACGGTTCTCCGTTTATCAGCGATATAATCCCAAAAATATCAAACTGCTGGAACGTCATATACAAAGGAAGCATGATGGTATGGGTTGGAATTACAATGGTGATAATCACACAGGCAAATAATAATTTCTTCAGCGGGAAATCAAATCTGGCAAATCCATATCCCACCATGGAACTGATTAATACCTGGATAATCATCAATGTAACGTCATAAATCAGCGTATTCCTCAATACATTCCAGTAGTCCAGACGCATCATTGCCACCGTATATTTCTGCAGGGTGGGCATCGTCGGAATCAAATATACTACCGGATTGGAATTATCGGAATCCGAGAAGAAGGAACCACTAATCACACCAATAATCGGTCCTAAAATTATATAACAACATCCTATCAGAATAACCCATCTGAAAAGAGCGAATATAAATTTTTTCGTTAATGTGACTGCTTTTTTTCTGTCGTTGGCAAACTGCTTATCCTGTTTCATATCATTCACAGAGCCACGTACTTTATCAAATAACTGCATTTACTTCTCTCCTTTCTTCTAGTTATAGTAGAATGTCTTACGGTTAATAATATAACCCACAATCACCAGTATCAGGCAGACGCTGCATGTACTGAGCAAACTCATCGCCGCCGACTGCCCAAACTCTTTGGTGGTAAATGCGGTCTCATACGCCATATCTACAACCTCAGAGTTGATAAAGGAATCCACAACCGTGTACACTACGTTGGTAAGAATCAACGGACTTACCATTGGAAAGGTAACTTTCCAGAATGTTTCGTAGGGCGTTGCACCCTCAATCTTCGCCACCTCATACATGGCGGGCGATACAGACTGCAATGCTGCAATAAAGATGACAATCTGCACACCGGAAGCGGTAATAATATCATTGATACGCTCTACAGCCCCCACTACATAATCCAGAATCCCGGATGGCAGTCCCAAATCCTTAAACAGGGTCATATAGTACTCCACATTCACACCGGAAGCACTGGCCTCCGCCATTGCCGCTGAGGTGGAAGACAATCCACCGGACACAGCAGCTCTCGCCATCTCAATGGCATCGCTGATAGCACCAGAGTTCATAATAACCGGCAGGAAGAAAATTGCCCTTATAATGGTTCTGCCTCTGAACTTCTGGTTCAGCAGGATTGCCAGGAATAAGCTGAAGAAAATAATCAGGGGTACGTCGATACAGATATCTCCAATGGAGTTTACCAGAATCTGGTTAAAATCTGCATGCTCTGTAAGTACAAATTTAAAATTGTCAATACCTATAAACTTGGTTGTAAAACCACCACCGCTTGCCATCTCCACTTTTGAGAGACTAAACTGTACGGTCTGAAACAGGCTTCGGACATAAAATGCGATGAAACCAATCAACCATGGCATAATAAACAACACACCGGTGACCGCACGTTTTTGCATCAATGTCAATTTCTTTTTCTTTTTCATTGTGCATTACCTCCTAACTTGTAGCTACGTGCTTCAATGGTGGTACCGTCAACCGTAGTGCTCACATTTGTACGGTTTACATAAATGATAACGCCATTATCATAAGTTACCTTCGCCACACCATCAATCGTCTCATGTTTCACAATCAATGCCCCGGATACTTTGGAAAGTGCCTCATTTACATACTGGTAAATCTCTATGGCATCCTGTTCCCAATCCTGGTAATCTGTGGAATACATACGGTTCAAACCGGTATACTTAATCTCATTGGAGTTCTCGTATGAGAACGTAAAGTGCGGTGCCTGCCCGTATTCTATCATCTTAAGCTCAAGCGCCAATATATCGGAAGAGTTTGAAAGGTTTACCGCATTACCTGCATAGTCAATACATCCGTGAATTACCAACTCATAAAATGGAATCTCATCATCCACCATCAGATAGCCGTTGGTATTTGTGGATACATTTATCAGTTCATCCACATATTTCAATGCATAGGCATTCGCATTATTGCCAAGCACCGGCATTCCAGTATCCTTCACAACCGCAAGCTCAGCAGTAACAATATTCTTTGCCTGCTCACGATTGATAAATCCAGTACGTTTCTTATCGGAATGCAGCTGCGCACTTAAATCTCTCAACGAAATACCTGTAACTCCTACATCTTTTACTTTCTCGCAGAATCCATTCACATATCTCGGTAAAAATTTCGGAGAAAGCAAATTGTATAAAGTCTCCTTGTAACCCAAAGCAGCTGTCTGCCTTAAGGTAACTGGATTGACCTGTCCGAAGGACGCCAGCACGCCTCCGCCATAGTACCTCGCCGTCTCAGCGGTAGGTCTGTAGTTATCAGCAATATAGGAAACCTGCTGAAATGCAACGTCGCCATACAATCTGCCACCGCCCGCTTCTATCTTCTCTGCAAGCTCTTTCAAATCGCCCTTGCCGCCAAGTACACCCAAATCTCCGATGGAATCTGCCACAT
>CAZSGT010000106.1:0-6398 GCA_964606215.1 uncultured Lachnospiraceae bacterium | reverse complement strand
AATCAAAAAACCATTGTTGTCGCTTTAGGTCATACCGCCTTTGGCAGAATCTTTCCCGACCAGCAGGAAGCCGTCAAAAAAGCCGCCGCCGCTATTGCGGATTTGGTTGAAGATAAATACCAAATAGCCATTACACACAGCAATGCACCGCAGATTGGCATGATACATACTGCCATGACTGAGTACAGCCGTCTGGCTCCGGATAATACCGTTCCCCCCATGTCAGTCTGCAGCGCCATGAGCCAGGGATATATTGGATACGATTTGCAAAATGCCATCCGCACGGAATTGTTGAACCGCGGAATCTATAAACCAGTTACCACCCTGATTACACAGGTGCGGGTGGACCCCTTCGATGCGGCGTTTAACCAGCCCAGCAAGATTATTGGCCGCACCATGACAGAGGAAGAAGGCCGGCTGGAGGAAGAGAAAGGAAACTATGTAACAAAAGACGGAGACGGATACCGGCGCATCATTGCCGCTCCCCGTCCCATGGAAATCTATGAGCTGGATGCCATCAAAGCTTTGTTAGATGCCGGACAGATTGTCATTGCCTGCGGCGGTGGAGGAATCCCGGTATTACAGCAGGGAACCCGGTTAAAAGGCGCCAGTGCCGTGATTGAAAAAGATTTGGTGGGCGCAAAGCTTGCCGAGGATTTGGACGCTTCACACCTTCTGCTCCTCACCGGAGTGGACAAGGTCTCACTGAACTACGGTACACCTGAGGCAACTGCCATTGACGAGATGAATGTGGAGACTGCCACCGAATACGTCCGAAATGGCGAGTTCACAACCGGTGCCATGCTTCCAAAAGTCGAGGCAGCCATTTCCTTTGCCGCATCCCAGACAGGCCGTGTCTCCATTATAACCAGCCTGGAGCAGGCAAGAGCCGGCATGCGGGGCAAAACCGGAACAAGAGTTGTGGCACAGTAACAACATGAGTATCCACGATGGGAAGTATGCTCTGAGTTTTGACAAACAATAGCATTATGTAAAATTAAAAGGGGCTAGTCATCAACTGACTGGCCCTTTTTTCTTCTTACAATAAGCTGGCTTGCGGAAGCGTGACAGCGTTTGTTTTACTTCTTCTATCTCTTCAGACCTTCCTCACAATCACTTTCAATTTCTTTTTAAGACCATTTGCCTTTACCGTAATCGTTGCAGTTCCAACCGCTTTTGCTTTCATAATACCTTTCTTTGTAATAGATACCACCCTCTTATTGGAGGTTTTATATGTCACAGCCCCCAAAGGAACAACGCTTGCCCCAACGCTCTGCTTTGCACCTAACTGCATCACTACAGAAGCTGTCTTCTGTGCAAATACAATTTGTGCCTTCTTAACGGTAATCTTACAACGGCAACTAACTCCATCTACCTTTGCTGTTATATATGCAGTACCTTTGCCTACTGCAGTGACTTTACCCTTCTTAGATACTTTTGCCACCGACTGGTTGGAAGAAGACCATATCACAGAATGCTTTGTTCCAATCACTGATAGCTGTGCTGTTTTCAGTTTCTTTGTATATAAGGTAATGGATGTTACATTTTTCGTAGTTACTGCTTTCGCCTTCTTATTTGCAACCGCTTTCTTATAGGAGGCACTTAAAGAAAGCGATGTTTCAATCTTCTGATAAGTGGCAATAATAATCAGATTTCCTGTCACACAATTTGCCTTAGTGGTCCATCCAGAGAAAGTATATCCTGCATGCTTCGGAGCAGCTGGTACTACGGCACTGTCTCCATGAGCAATCTCTTGTATATTAATAACCGTCCCATCTTTATCAACATAGATTACCTTATAGACATTCTTAATCCATCCTGCATATAATTTTATATCTTTTGCAGGCATTTTTCCAAATGTATATATCCTGGTCAATTTCTCATCTTCATACCAATTTGTAAATGTATATCCTTCTCTGGTTGGATTCACTGGTAACACATCTGTACCATAAGCATAGACATCATCCGGAAGAACACTGCCCCCGTTGGACTCGTATGTCACATGGTATGTATCAGCAATCCATTTTGTATATAAAGTTATATCACCTGTGGGCGGCTCCTGGCTCTCGAAATCATACTCATTGATATATTCTTCCTCTGTGTACCAGCCATCTAAAACATATCCTTCTTTTACTGGATTCTCTGGTTTTCGGATAGTTTCATATAAACCATATTCCTCTGCCAGAACAGCAGAGCTCCCCTCTCCGCATTCATAAACAACCGAATACGTTGGTCTCACATTACTCTCATAATTCCATGCTCCATCTGAAGAACAGCGAGGACTTATCCAGTCTATATATGAATCCACATCAAAAGAATAATCAATGACTTCAAAATCGCCACCAACCATATTATCGTCCGTGTCCGTAAACGCCAGTCTGCGAATTGTTTTCTTCTTAGATTGTACAGCGGAAGCTGCATTTTCAGAATATGGTGCTTTCTGCTTGGTAATCTTCTCCTCTGAGTCTGTATCATCACCAGAAATAGAATACATATCCACATAATCAGAAACCAATGGTATATGCTTAGAGTTATCATATATATCTGTTTCTGCATCTAGTAAAATCTGATTCGCCATCAATAAAATAGAGATTCCTTTGCTATGAATCGCATGATTCCATTCCTGATCGTAGTTATTAATGGTTATTGCATTCTTATTTGGGCTGGCAATCCTACTGCAACGAACTAAATAGGAGCTGTGGGCAGGTATAATCCCCGTTAAATCCAGCTTACTCCACGCAGACCTGTCATCTCCATCATTACTGGAACGATACTGTAATGACCAGGAGGATACATCAATATCAATGTCCGTTGTATTATATAGTTCTATAAAATCGTGTGAGGCATACCCGTCAGACGAACCGCCATATGCCTGATTAATAAGAATATGAGGCATATTCACATCATAGATAAGCTTTTCATCTTTAATTACATACGGAGTTCCCGAAATATATGAATCAGGCACTACAATCACGCTGGCATAATTGGTATAAGTAACCTTATCAGAAGTGTTATAACCTATTATTGATATTACATTTTTTGTGCCCATCTCCTCCGTCAACGATTCCTCCGGCACAGAAAATGCGCAGACCGTATCTGTAACATCATACGTATTCTGAATGAGTCCGTTCACATAAACAGCAATCTTCGTTGTATTCGTATCTAAAACCGCAACACAAACCTCTACCGGATTACCAGATTTAATCAGCCCATCTGCTGGAGCATTCGTTGAGAGTATATCCTCCATAGTATCCACAAGTGTAACTGCAAGCTGCTCTGAAGATTTTGTATACGGATTTGTACTGTTGCCAATTTTCATTGCATCTGTCGTCGTTTCTTCTGTTGCAAACACCTGGTCCAGCCATGCTATGCGTTCTTTTAAATATGTTTTAAAAATGGATGCATCTGTATGAAATGTTCGTCTTGTAAAACCTGCATATAGCGTTGCAGAATATTTTTTGTCAGATAGCAGACCAGCCTCCGATAAATACTCCACAGTCCTATCAATAAATCCACCATCTTCTATCAGGCTTTCCAGATAGGCCCTGATTTCCCAATACTTTTCTGATGCTTTAACCTGAAAATAAGGGTCATCAATAAAATCCTTCCACAAAGTCCCTATGCTGACCTTCCAGCCAGTAGATGACGTCCCCACTGTATAGGAACCACAACCACAATCAAAATCCCATGCTGGTCCAAAGGTTAACAACCCGTCCATATCCTTATATGCGAAACGGCTCTTCCAAAAAGCATCGTCATTTCCAAGAATTTCCATTGTCAGCCAGTAGGATACCATGGAGTCAAAATCTGCTATCCCGCTATAGTGGACAGAGCTGCCATTATACCCATCTTTCGATTGTATTGCATCCTCAAAATCCTGCCAGTATCCTCTTAAATCATTCATAATGCTATCACAGGTATATATGTATTCCGGAGAATTCACCATTACCTTAAGTCCGCCAGATGTGGTAAATTTTGAAACTTCATCATACTCCTCAGACATTTCAAAAAGATAACCTCCGGAAAGATTGTCACTCACCGTATAATAATCACCGATACTATATGTCACGTCTTTATAGGTTACCTGATTACTGGTAATCCAGCTTAAATCTTCGCAGAGCTGGTCCTCTAGTGCATCCTGGTCATCCTTAGATAAGATATCCGTATTTCCTTTATATATCTTCTTGGCAATGGATTCCGCCTCATCTTCCCAATTGTATATATTTACTCGGTTATCATCAATACGTATATGCTCGGTCAACTCATAAAATCCGGCATACTTGCCATTAATGACAACATCTACATATACCATATCCATATTAACAAGACCAAGTTGTTTTGACAAAGAACTTCCCAACATATTTCTCAAACCACATTGATCCATGTAATTAGATATTAAGACCCAATGCTTACTCTTACCCATTCCAAATAAATTGGTACTTGTATTTAATTTGATTTTATATGGTCTCTGTGGATAAAATGCACTGGAATTCCCTCTTACCTTAACAGTCATATCACCACTATACTGGGCTGTATACTGAGAATTCCCCTGTATATCCAAATCCGCAGTTTTGTATGTTTTAGTGGTAATAGATGTACCATCATCCGTATTTATATATACTACCGGAAGCTTACTAAAATATATAGAATCTTCTCCTAAAACTGCACCGGAATCAACAGATGTCATTACGACTTTAATCCACTTTTCATAATCAGAAGCAGTTGGCGTATAAGATTCCGCAGTAGATACTTTCTTTTTATCTACATACCATTTTAACGTATATTCTTCTTCCGTATTGACAGAAATTGAAAGTGGTGTTTCCTCCATCGGCTGGGTTGTTGTAATGGAAACAGAAGAATCCTGGGATTGGGCAGCAGCAACACAAATACACGCAGAGTCCAACAAGAATGCTAAAACAATAACCAAAAATATTCTCCCCAATACCTTTATCCCGGAAAACTTTTCCCGGTTAAATACGTTCATTGCTGGTCGTTTAAGGATATTCTGTTTCATAATCATTTTTCTATCCCTCCAATGTAAGCTTCAAACATTCACATTTAGGAAATATGTTTCTCTCTAGAACAATCCGGTAATCACACCATCCTCGTTTACGTCCACATGTTCCGCTGCCGGAACCTTTGGCAGTCCGGGCATGGTCATCACTGTACCGGTAATGGCAACTACGAATCCTGCCCCGGCGGATACATAGACTTCCCGGATATTCATGGAGAATCCTTCCGGACGTCCCAGCTTTTTCGGGTCATCGGAAAGGGAATACTGGTTCTTCGCCATACATACCGGCAAATTACCATAACCAAGCTTTTCCAGCCTGTCAATCGCCGATGCCGCCGCAGGGGAATAGGTGACCTCCCCGGCACCGTAAATCTCCTTTGCTACCGTCTCTATCTTCGTCCGAATCGGAAGGTTTTCGTCATATAAAGGTGCAAAATGGCTCTCCTTATTCTCCAATGTGGAAAGCACTGCCTGTGCCAGCTCTGTGCCGCCATCACCACCCTGCTCCCATACCTTTGCAAGGGCAAACTCACAGCCCTTTTCCTCACAAAAAGCTTTCACGTAAGCCAGCTCTGCATCGGAATCGGTTACAAAACGGTTCAGGGTTACCACACAGGGAACACCAAACTTAGACACATTCTCAATATGCTTTTCCAGATTTACAATGCCCCGCTTCAATGCATCCAGATTTTCTTCTCCAAGGTCATCCTTTGCCACACCGCCATTGTATTTCAATGCACGGATAGTTGCTACCAGCACAACGGCATCCGGCTTCAGGCCCGCTTTGCGGCACTTGATGTCAAAGAATTTCTCAGCACCCAAATCTGCGCCAAAACCTGCCTCGGTAATAACGTAATCTGCCAGCTTTAACGCTGTCTTTGTGGCACGGACACTGTTACAGCCATGAGCAATATTTGCAAAAGGACCGCCGTGGACAATGGCAGGGGTATGCTCCAAAGTCTGAATCAGGTTTGGCAGCAGTGCATCCTTTAACAGCGCCGCCATTGCGCCAACTGCGTTTAATTCACCGGCAGTCACCGGCTCCCCGTCATAATTGTACGCAACGATAATGCGTGACAGGCGCTCCTTCAAATCCTTCATATTGTCTGCCAGACAAAGAATCGCCATAATCTCCGATGCCACTGTAATAATAAAATGGTCCTCCCGGACTACACCGTCCACCGGGCGTCCCATACCCACAACAATATTTCGGAGTACACGGTCATTGATATCCACACATCGTTTCCACACCACCTGATTGGGGTCAATTCCCAGAGCATTTCCCTGATGGATATGATTATCCAGCATTGCCGCTAACAGGTTATTTGCGGAGGTAATGGCGTGAAAATCTCCAGTAAAATGCAGATTTAAGTCCTCCATGGGC
>CAZSGT010000105.1:0-6415 GCA_964606215.1 uncultured Lachnospiraceae bacterium | reverse complement strand
TTTTGCCCGGATTGATGAAGCGTGGAGGGGCATGGGACGGGACTACCGAACGCAGAAGTTTCCTGACAATATAAGGATTTTCACGGCAGAAATTTCCGTCCTGCTTTCCTGGTCTTTGGAGAGCAGTCTGGATACTTCGGATTCCATGGAGGCGAGAGGGTATGGATTGGGGAAGCGGACCAGCTTTCATTTGTTCCGTTTTAAAATGCGGGATGCCGTATGGTCGGCAGTGCTTTTGGTTTGTCTTGGAGTCTGCATTGTTTTCATGGCAAGGGGAGAATACCGGATGTACTATTTTCCGGCAATCTATATGGAAGAAATCACATTTTCGTTTATAGCGGGAACCCTGGGATTTTTGGCGGCAGGCATGGTGCCCTTGGGATATCAGTGGATAGAAAGGATGGAATATCATGGCAATACTTCAGTGTGAGGATTTATCCTTTACATTTCCGGGACAAATAAATAAAACCCTTCAGGATATTACCGTTTCCATGGAGGCGGGGGAGTTTGCGGTTTTGTGTGGGAAATCCGGCTGTGGAAAGACTACCCTGCTTCGATGTCTTCATCCCATGCTGGCCCCTGCCGGGGAAATCGCCGGCAGTCGCTATCTGAAAGGAATTCCGCTTGCGGATGTATCCAGACGGGAATTGGCAGAAACCGTAGGTTATGTGGGACAGAATCCAGAAAATCAGATGGTGACAGATACCGTATGGCATGAGATGGCATTTGGGCTGGAAAATCTTGGACTTCCTCTCCGGACCATCCGTCTCCGGGTGGCGGAGATGGCAGAATATTTCGGGATTTCCGGTTGGTTTCACAGAGAGACTGCCACTTTAAGCGGCGGGCAGAAACAGATTCTGAATCTGGCTTCTGCAATGGTCATGCGGCCGGATATTCTCCTGTTAGATGAGCCCACCTCCAGCCTGGACCCCACCTCTGCCACCCGTTTTTTGCAGATGTTACGGCAGTTAAATGAGGAGCTTGGCACCACTATTTTGTTGTCCGAGCAGCGGCTGGAAGAAATTGTTCCTGTGGCGGACTCTGTACTGCTGATGGAGGAGGGCAGGATTTTTGGGAAATCCGCCCCTGGAAGATGTGCAGATATTGCCCGGAATCTGGCGGTATTTCCATCTATGCCTGTAGCAATGCGCACGGCTTTGGCTCTGGGGGAGGAGGGGAGCGGGGAGGTTCCGGTTTCCATTCGTGAAGGGAAGGCATATCTGCGGGATAAGATATCCCCACAGGGAAGAGGAAAGCAACCGGGAGAGGCATGCCTGCAGGAAAGCATATGTTCACAGAAAAATGGAGCAGATGCGCAGGGGAACGGAAAGGGTGAGGAGGTGAAACAAAAGGACAAAGAAATGCAAAAAATAAAAGTGCATAAAAAGAAATCAGGTAACCGGGGAGAAAGAATTCTGCAGTTGAAAAATATTACGGCAGGCTATGAAAGAGGGGTCCCGGTGGTGGAGGAGCTGGATTTCACATTGCACAGAGGGGAGCTGCTGGCGGTTGTGGGGGGAAACGGTGCAGGGAAATCTACGATGCTGAAAATCATGGCAGGAATCCACAAGCCGTGGAAAGGGAAGGTTTTGCGGGAAGGGAAATGCTGTTATCTTCCCCAGAATCCACAAAGCCTTTTTGTGGAGATTTCCGTGGAGGAGGAGCTTGGCGACGCCTTTAAAAGCTACGGAAAACAGGATTTGGCAGAGATTTCCACAGATGAAAAACGCAGGCGGGTGGAAGAGATGCTGGCGTTTCTGGATTTGGAGGAAGTGCGGAAACAGAATCCCTATGATTTAAGTGGAGGGCAGATGCAGCGGCTGGCTCTGGGAAAACTGCTGCTTTTGCAGCCGGAGCTTCTGCTTCTGGATGAACCCACAAAGGGAATGGACGGCAGTTTTAAAGAAAGCTTTGCAGGTCTTTTGCACCGGCTCCGGAAAGAGACTATGACCATTGTCATGGTAAGCCACGACCTGAATTTTATTGCCGAATACATGGAAGAGATTGCCATGGTATTTGACCGGGGAATTTTGTGCCGGGGCAGTGTGGAGGAATTTTTTCGGAATAATGCGTTTTATACCACGGCATTTTGCCGGATGTGCAGGGAGCTGTTCCCGGACGTCATACGTATATCGGAACTGGTCCAGCGTTTGGAAGAAGGGAGGCAGGGGTGAAATATTTTATAGTAATGGTGTTGTTTTTACTGCCGGTCATCCTGCTGTACGAGCGGCAGAAACCCCGGGCGAGGGAGGTGGTGCTTCTTTCGCTGTTAACCGCATTTACGGTTTTTCTGAATATGCTTTGCGCCGCCACCATCCCCCTTCATGCCGGGACTACAGCTGTAGTATTAAGTGGCATTGCCCTTGGACCGGGAGCGGGGTTTATTGTGGGAGTATGTGCACGGTTTGTCTGTAATTTATTTGCTGGACAGGGACCGTGGACCGTCTGGCAGATGCTTTCCTGGAGTATGCTGGGATTGTTTGCCGGCGCAGCCTTTTGCAAGGATGACATCCAGTTAAATTCTACAATAGTAGAAAACAAAGAGGGGATTTCAGAAAAAATAGGGAAAAGCGGAGCAGTGTTTATTCCCATGGCGGGGGTGTTTGCCGGGTGGCTGATGGGATATCTGGAATATCTCTTTACCACAGCTGGGGCGGAATCCTTCTTCGGGTACAGGTTATATCTGTACGGTGGCATTGGCCTGGCGGCAGGGGTGATTCTTTCGGGCAGGAAACTGCCCACGAATGCCATCACCGTGACAATGTTTACGTTTTTTATGACGTTTATTGTCTATGGGGGAGTAATGAATTTTGCCGCCATGCTGATGCAGCAGGGAAGTGGTGGCGCAGATGCGGTCAGTGCAGGGACCCTGCGGGCGCTGTATATTACCGGCGTCCCTTATGATTTGTCCCATGCGGGAGGTGCAGCGGTGTGCGCCTATATTATGGGTGAGCCGTTTCTACGACGGATGAAACGAATCAAAATCAAATATCTTTGGCAAAAAAGTTTTAGAATGGAGGATGTAAAATGAAAACAAAAAACAAAGTAATCAGTTTTCTGTTGGCAGTTTCCCTGATTTTGACAGGGTCAGGCTATGAGAGGGCAGCAGATGCCACGGAGACAGCAAATCAAGAGGCACAGACAGGAAAAACCGTGGCGAGTGCAGCGGCGATTGTGGCGAAAGCCGTCAGCGGTGAGGCAATTTTGGCGGATTATATCTATAAGGATACATTCCAGTCCGGTGAAAAGCTGCCGGGGATACAAGGGGTTTCCGACTACTATACGGCATTTTCTTTAAAACAGGCGGGCTATCCGGCGGACACATTTTACAATGCAGCCTATGAAAAGCTGGTAGAGCAGATGAAAGAAATTGCCGGCGGAGGAAGCTATGAAAGCTCCTATACTTATTGGGATTACGATGAAAACTGGAATCCCACCCAGGAACACACGGTGGTGTATCAGATTGATAAAGCGTATCTGACCCAGGGAATGGGTTGTTCCAATCTGGCAAAGGTGATTATGTTTGTCAATGCCATGGGTGGAAATCCTATGGATGTAGGTGGTATCAATCTTATTGATATCATCATGAGCAAGGCAGCGTATGAGGCATCAAATGCCTATTTGTTAGATGCATCGATTCTCCTGGCGGTGCTGGGTACAAAGAATGTCAAAGTGACCGCAGACAGCGCCCACTATTCCATTGATGAGATGGTGCAGATGACTGTGGACGGTATCGAAGAGCAGTATGACAGTGTGGCATATGGTGCGGATTCCCTGGTGATGCAGATTCAGCCACTGGCAAATGTGGATTGTGAGTTTCCGCAGGTGGAGGAAGTGTTTGCATATCTGGAAGAGACAGAGAGCGACAGGGCTTCTTTTGGAAATGTGTGGACCCAGTCCCAGGTGCTTACTACCATGGCAATGTTTGGAATTTCCCCGGTAACAGATACAAAGTACCAATTCATTAAGGGGGATTATACCGTGCTGGATAATGCGCTGCAGTACATTGCACAGGATGGCACCATAGATGCAGAGCTGCTTGGATATCAGCCGGAGCAGCTGCTTCGGGCACTGACCAGCGCTATCCGTGTAGTAAATGGGGAGGATAATATTTATTCCAGTGGAACAAAATACAAATACACAGCCACCCCAAAACCAACAGCGACAGCCACGGGAGGCGCTGTTTCTTCACCGACGCCGGACGGTGGAAAGAACAAGGCTACAGCGACACCGAAACCGCCAAAGCCAACCAAAACGCCTGTGATTACCTTGAAAAAGCCTTCTATTGCTTCCGTAAAGACTTCCGGAAAGAAAAAGGTCACCATAAAAATTAAGAAGGTCAAAAATGCAAAGGGATATCATTTGCAGTATTCCACAGATAAAAAATTTAAAAAATCTGTGAAGAAAGTGACCACAAAAAAGACTACCGTTAAAATAAAGAAACTGAAGTCCAAAAAGACATATTATTTCCGTGTGCGGGCCTATAATGGGAAAGCAAAGAGCAGCTGGTCCGCAAAGAAACGTATTAAAGTGAAATAATTGGAAGCTTGTATAAAGAATGTAAAAATGGAGATGATAGAGTACAAATATGTGCTGTATCAGCTCTTTTTACAGTATGGGAAACTTGTCATTATGCGATGCAGGAACGACCATAGGTCGTTCTTGGAGCGTTGTGCTTCTCAGTCAACGCTTTTTTGGCACATGTTCAGAAAGGTATGGTGTGATATGAATAAACAAAAAGGTAAGCGAAGCGTGGAGTTTGCCAATCCACCATGGATACTCGCAGAAGGATGTGCTGTGGGGGAAAAGGAAGGACAAGGACCGCTGAAACAATATTTTGATGAAATTGTGACAGACCCCATGTGCGGCGGGAACAGCTGGGAGGAAGCTGAGAGTCTGTTTCAGCAGAAGGCGGCAGAAATCGCTATGAAAAAGGGAAAATACAGCCCGGAGGAGATGCGTTATCTGGTGGCAGGAGACCTGCTTGGACAGCTGATGGCGACTTCTTTTGGGCTTACAGATATGCAGATACCGTTATTTGGGGTGTATGGGGCATGTTCCACAATGGGAGAGTCACTGGCTCTGGGGAGCATGATTGTAGAAGGGGGATATGCCGACAAGGTTTTGGCGGTAACTTCCAGTCATTTTGCCAGTGCAGAAAAACAGTTCCGTTTTCCGCTGGCATATGGAAACCAGCGTCCCTTTGCTTCTACATGGACGGTCACCGGAAGCGGGGCAGTGGTCCTTGGAAGTACCGATGACAGAAAGCAGAAGAAGGATGCAGGTGTGCGGATTACCGGCGTCACCACCGGTGTCATTACGGATTATGGAATCAAGGATTCGGCAAATATGGGGGCGTGTATGGCTCCGGCAGCAGGAGACGTCATCACCCATCATTTTGAAGATTTCAATCGGACGCCTGCTGACTACGATCGGATTTATACCGGGGATTTGGGCGTTATAGGCAGGGATATTTTGCTGGATATTCTGGGGACAAAAAATTACACGGATTTAAACAGAATTTGTGACTGCGGCATTGAAATTTTTGAGCCGGAGTCCCAGGATACCCAGGCAGGCGGCAGTGGATGCGGGTGCAGTGCGGTAACCCTCACCGGCTATATCTTACATCAGCTGCGAAAACAGAAATGGAAACGTATTTTATTTGTGCCTACGGGAGCGCTGTTGTCGCCAGTAAGCTTTAATGAAGGAAATACCGTGCCGGGAATTGCCCATGCCATTGTGCTGGAATCCCAGGAATAAACACTACAGGTGTAGAAAGGAAACGAGATGAACTATATAATTGCATTTATTATTGGTGGGATTATTTGTGGAATCGTTCAGATTTTAATGGACAATACAAAGTTGATGCCGGGGCGGATTATGGTTATTCTGGTATGTACAGGTGCAGTTTTGGGAGCTGTGGGGCTGTATGAGCCCTTTTCAAGATGGGCAGGCGCAGGCGCCACCGTTCCGCTTTTAGGGTTCGGAAACACATTATTTCAAGGAGTAAAGGAAGCTGTTGACAGCGCGGGATTTCTCGGGATTTTTCAAGGGGGATTTAAAGCTGCGGCGGTTGGCATATCCGGCGCTTTGATTTTCGGATATCTGGCATCTTTGATTTTTCAGCCAAAGATGAAGCCTTAAGCTATATAAGCAGCTAGTTGCTTTTTATATAGATATGTGCACAAAAAAACGCCGGGATTTCCCGGCGTTTTTTAATACTGTACAGGAAACTTCTCGTTTCCTATACAGTATTACACCTGTTTACCTTTCGGTAAAAAGTCGTATAAAAGTAAAAAAACTTTTGTGGGGTATATCACCATTATTTATTATGGGATGTATTTAATATATTCGTACTGATTTACAAAAGAAAAGAGGGATGATATGCATACGAGTATCAACCAGAATGCATTGG
>CAZSGT010000104.1:0-6423 GCA_964606215.1 uncultured Lachnospiraceae bacterium | reverse complement strand
AGACTTTCAGTGTTAAATGCGGCATCTTTTTCTTTGGTTGAAATAAAATTCAACACTGTAAAGGCAAACATCACAAGGGGCAGCGCTATTCCTAACGGTTCTGAAATGTTTGTGTGTTTAAAGGTGCAGAAGATAAGTAATATTGTAAAATAAAGCATCACCGTGGATGCGCCCTTGTATGCAGGCGGAAGCCAGATGGCTGTTATGCCTGTGTCTGCCAGTTCTTTCCCGTGCTCTGCCAGAAATTTCCAATGGCTGCCATCCTCTGGCAGATACCATTCAAAACCCTGTAATAGTACTCCATGTTTTTTCATCTGTATTCTCTCCATTCCTCTTTCATCTAATTTTATGATAAACAAAAACCCGGCACATGACAACGCGCTCTGCATACCAGTAATGTCTTATCATAGATTTTCCTGCAAAAGTACGCATCTTCCCTGTCCATGCCATCCTCACAGTATGCCGCCTTCCCGGCAAGTTCCATCATCCGTTTCAATTCCCCTTCTTCAAAAATATCCAGAGATTTTTCCACATAATCTGCAAATGCCATATCCGTCATGGATGAATTTTCTTTGATTCCCAGACGCCGTAGCAGCGACATCATCTGCCATGTAGTGGCAAGCACCGCCTGCCGGGAATCCTTCTGATAACGTTTCCTTTTTCGGAGATATCCCCGCAGCTTCATCGTCACAAAATACAGCAGGAATAAAACTACCACACCTGCCAGGCAGAAAAACAGCCGATACATCCATGGTGAAAACGTAATCCCTGCGATTTTTGTTCCTCCCTCTCCATCTGTCCCCTCTCCCCCATGGGTTCCACCGGGAATACCGGCGGAAGGTGTCTGGGTTTCCGTAGGTTTGTCCGTAGGCGTGGGTGCACTGGTGGGTGAGGGAACAGGTTCATCGGTAACCGCCGGAGTCTGCGTCTGCTCTGACGGCTGTGTGGTATCCGGCGCTGATGATACCGAATCCAGTTCTGTTACACCATCGGTAAAATCCACCGGTATCCATCCCATGAATGTGTCATATATTTCCACCCAGGCATGGGCGTCACTGTCCATCACCCTGACATGGCATCTCCCGTCTTCCTCTATGCCAAAACCTTCCGTACCTACCCGGTACCCCGTCGCATATCTTGCAGGCACTCCCAAGTAGCGCAGAAGCATTGCTCCCGCTGTGGCAAAATGAACGCAATACCCAGTACGTCCGGTGAACAAAAACTGCTCCAGAACCGTATCGCCCTCCACATCTTTATTTGGTTTCTTTGTATAAGCCGTGTGCTGCTGAAGATATTTCTGCACAAGAAAAACCTTTGTAGAAGTCCTCAATTTCCGTATCTGCACCAGCTTGTCCTTCCTCACATCTGGCCACATTCTCTCTTCTCCCATATACTCCCGAATTTCCTCAAGTTCCTTTTCCTTCATATCTTCTATATTAAAGCCCATATATACATTAAATAATTGCTCCCAT
This sequence comes from uncultured Lachnospiraceae bacterium, assembly GCA_964606215.1. Taxonomy (GTDB): domain Bacteria; phylum Bacillota; class Clostridia; order Lachnospirales; family Lachnospiraceae; genus CAZSGT01. Next base: position 4,951 of record CAZSGT010000104.1, on the reverse strand, counting down.
ATTTCATATAACCCTTCGGACATAGCATATTTTTCAAACAATGCTTCCACATCCTCCGGAATATGTAAATTTACGTCTGACTGCACCATATCATAATAATAATCCTGCAGCCACCTTTCAGACGAGGACGCGGAAAGATAGTTCCACGTCTCCAGTTCACCATCATACTCTTTCAATAACTCTGCGTACTCTTCCCTTGTATAATCTTCGACGTACAAACATGGTTTATCATCATCCTCCTCCTCATTCACCCACAAATTCACTTCAAACTGCAACGTATCCTCTTTCCGGTCCACACTGCCATCTTTATGGTATTGCACGTTCTTTCCAAGCTCCATGAAATTGCATCCATACGGAAGATAGGCAAAATCATCCGGTGTGTCCAGATATTCAATTTTCCAATACTGCTGTTCACCATACTCCCACCCATAATACTGCTGCCCATAAATAAACCGTGCCGGATTTTCCAAACCGCCCTGGGTATTCTGCCAACGTTCAAAAGACCTTCCGTCATAGCTCCACTGTCCATTCCGGTATTCATTTCCCACAAATCCCCTCAGGTATTTATCGCCATCACTGTTACTTCCTGCTGTTATTTCCATGACTTCTCTGCCCTGATAGGTAATTTCATGCATGTCCACATTTCCCGACATGCTCAGATCCAGCACCCCTTTTCCAGCTCCCCCTTTTCCTGGTATGGCTTTAGACAGTTTACGCAAAACTTTGTTTGTCTTTTGTACCAGTTGTTTTTCAAGCTGTTTTTGTCTGGAAAGTATCTCTTTATGCCTGGCAAGAAATGGGTCTCCCCATGTTTGCAGGACCAGACCTGCGGCACATAATGCTGCCGTCAAAAACAAAAGCTGCATCGCAACTTTTTTCCTGGGCACATCCTTTTCTTTTCGCAAACTAACCAGACCAATGCATCCACTGAAAATGCATATCATTGCGGGTGTCTCCGGCGCCCTTCCATGGTACAGCTCAAGCCCCACTACCGCCGCCATACAGAGGAGTGCCAGAATATGTCCCCACCGTCGTCTGCATGCGTACGCCAATATCACAAAGAGAAATACTCCTGCAACCTTCAACAACAGACTGGCATCATATGCACCTGGAATGCTTCTCAGTCCATCGGGAAGCGGCAGTTTCATATGCGCATGATAACGGATAGCTACCCCGGCATACAGCTGTTCCCATCCTTTTTCCAGAAAACTGCCTCTATCCAGTTTTCCTAAAAAATATAAAAGGATATACACAACCAAAGGAAATCCCAGAATCCCCTGGGCAATTGCCGGCGCCAGAAGAACGCCCCACACCACACCCATCCACAGAAACAGGGTGACGGGATTTACCGGCAGTTCATATACCGTACAGACTGACCAGATTAACCCGGCAATCAAAACCGCCAGCCAGGCATTTTGTATTCTCCATTTCGCTTCCATGTTTATACTCATTCTGCAAGCCTCCTTGCAATCATGCAACCAATTTCAAAATAATCTGCAGATTGAAAACAGCATTTTTCTGCCTTTTTCTGCTGCCATCATATAAGACAGCAAATCCAAAAGCATCCGATGTCAAAAAAGATAGTTGCGGCGTTCCAGCTCCTGTCGGAGCGCATCCATAGTCCGCGGAAGAACCAGACAGGTTTCACAAATATCTCCCTTGTAGGCATCTTCATAACATTGTTTCCAGTCATATTTTTTCTTTACCCGCCCTGCGGATAAAAGTTCCATCAGCATACCATAAAATCCTTCTGGGTCACGAACCTTTACCCGGACCATGTTCTCCGTCTTTGCGTCATACCAGCTGACAATATAGGGACATTCCTGCAGCAGGAGGCTGTACGCCATACTCGCCAGCACATACAACGACTCCTCCGTCTGGGCCGCCTTCTCTTTCTGTCCTTTGTAAGGGACTTCATAGAGCAGGACAATGGGATAACAAATGGGTTTGCCATGATCTTTCACGTAGATTTCATCAGTCCTTGCAGACAATTTCCAGTGAATGGACTGCATTTTGTCTCCGGGAAGATATTCCCGGACTTGAAAGGTTTCGGAAGGGTCGTCCCCTTTCCGTCTGGAGTCATAAAAATTACTTTCCACTGCAAAATTTCTGGACCGCTCACAGATTTCTACAGGCAGTTCTTCATAAGCGGGGAGTACCGTTATCCGTTCCCCTGCACGTTTCTTCTTTTTCCATCGTCTGTAGGTAAGGCAAAAACAACCCAGCATGTCATACACCCGCACCTTCTCTATCCGCAGCTGCATGGTGCCGCTGTACCTGCATACAAAATTCACACTGCCCTTATATTTTCCATTCTTTTCCACAAGCACCGTACGTTTCCGTTTCTTTCTGCCTGTGGAAATATTTTTACAGGAAATCCATACCTCAATAAGCCCGCAGGAGGATACCCTGCCAGTCGTGCGAATCTGTACAGTTACCTGTTTTCCTTTTTCCGTCACGCTAAAAGGTACCCGCATGGACACAGAAAGTTTTCTGGATACCAGCCACACCTGCAGCAAAAGTACAGGCAGCAATATTACACCGCATACGCTTAACAGCAAAATAGCCTGGCTGTTGTACAGAAGCGCCGTATATGCACCTGCGGCGCACGCCACAATATATAAAATGATTCGGAGCATACACATCCTCCTTCAGATTATCCGTTTTCCCGCCACCGGCTTGTCCACTTCCACTAAATTACCCGTTTTCCTGCCACCAGCTTATCCACTTCCATTAAATTACCCGCTTTCTCGCCACTGGCTTGCTCACTTCCACCAGAATCTGCTCGGTTACATCCTCCGGATGTACATGGGCAATCCTCGCCTTTGCCCCCAATACCAGACGATGTTTTGCCACCGCCGGAAATACCTCCACCACATCCTCTGGTGTGACATAGGTACGCCCCTGTAAAAACGCCATTCCTTTTGCCATTCGTGTCAACGAAATCATACCTCTTGGACTGATACCCAGTTCCACCATCTCATGATTTCTGGTGGCTCGCACCAGTTTTCCCATATATGTGAAAATGGCGTCGTGAACTGTAATTTTCTCCACTTCTGCCTGCAGTGCCATCAAATCCTTTCCGGTAATTACCTGCTCCACTTCCTCCACGCTGCCCGAAATACTTTTTCCCCTGGCAATGGCAATCTCCTGCTCCAAATCCGGATACCCCATACTCATGGAAATCATAAAACGGTCCAGCTGGGATTCCGGAAGCACTTGGGTTCCCGCACTTCCCACTGGATTCTGGGTGGCAATTACGATAAAAGGTTCCGGCACCGGGCGGCTGACGCCGTCTACCGTCACCATTCCCTCCTCCATTACCTCCAACAGAGCCGACTGGGTTTTGGGGGAGGTACGGTTAATTTCATCGGCAAGAAACAGATTGCACATAATGGTTCCCGGTTGATATTGAAATGTCCCCGTATCCTTCTGATACAAGGAAAATCCCAAAATATCCGCTGGCAGTACATCCGGCGTAAACTGCACACGGCAGTTGTTCAACGCCATCGCCCGGGAAAATGCCATGGCTATGGTTGTCTTTCCCACTCCTGGCACATCTTCAATGAGAATATGTCCACCGGCAAGAACAGCAGCCAGCGCCATCTGTATACACTCATCCTTGCCGATAATCACTTTCTTTACTTCTCTGATAATCCCTTCCAATTGTATGTTTTGTTTCATTTTCACTCTTATCCTCCATGCTCATTACCTTAAAATATATCTCTCCGGTGTGCCACAAACTTGTTCCGTTTCAATGACCACCACATTATCAATAATAACGACTGCCGCCATTCCGTTGCCTAACACCTTTTCCAACGCCTCCTGCACACTGCAGCAACAGGCGTCAATCCCTTCGTCATATGCCATGATATAAGCGTTTCCCGCATTCGTATGCTGTCGGATGATATGAAGAATTTCTTTTTCGCACAAATCCGTTCCAGATGCTATTATTTTTTCTTTTATTATTAGCTTTAAGGTACCATGACAAAATCTCATCATACCATCTATACGTTTTTTTCCGGATAGTTCATATAATAATCGTTGTCTCCGATTCTTGACAACAAAATTGTTCACAAAAAATTGTTCCATTTCCTCATCCCTGATGGAAACAGTTTTCTCTTCCAATGCCATTATTTTATCTCTCCTCCAGACGCCACTCCATAGCCATCTCTATATCCTCAATAGCGTCATTGATAATTTGCAGATTCTTGCCCTCTGCCCTTTTTCTCTCCTGGATTATAAGAGGCGCAATCCTGTCTTTATCTAAACAGAAACCGGAAACTGCCAATAACGAAAATGCCAGAATGCAATATGCACGCACAACATCCGTTCCACTTTCAAAGATTTGCAATAATTTCCCGGCTGCATACTGATATTCTTCATTATTTTCTGCATCCCTGCCCAAAGAATATATGACGCCCATTATATCCGGATTATGTGTTTCATTATATCCTCTGCCGAGAATGTCTTCAATTTCCTTTATATAAAAATGGTTCATATCTGTACTCATGCCGCAATCCTCCTTGAGATGTTTTTCGAACACATTTCTCGTTTCGCAGTCTACATAATTTCATGTACCGAGTAGGGATTGATATAGGAATCGGTTTTTGCAACTGTCATATCGGTTTCCATATGTACCAGTTTCCTTACAAACATAAAAGAAAAGGTAATTGCCAGCACCAGCACAAAAGGAATCGCAAGCATCCACATATTTATAAGCCGCATGTCGTTCCACAAAAAATGGAATCCTGTATACTGCAAACCACTTAAAAACAAAACTCCTCCCATTCCAATCAGCGAAAGCATCCATGATGCGAAATATTTTTCTGCGTCCTGCTTTTTATTTTTTGTATTCCATTTATTTTCTTTGCCTGGCCGTTCTCCTATCAACCGGCTCCAGATAATGGCCAACAGGATGCCCCCAAACACTACTTCCGCCGCCATCTTT
>CAZSGT010000103.1:0-6438 GCA_964606215.1 uncultured Lachnospiraceae bacterium | reverse complement strand
GCATCTTCCTTATACGCATCCTTCGGCAAAAGCTTTGGAATGGTATCTGTAAAGTTCTCGGTAACACGGAGTACCACCTTATATTTTCCCACTTTATCCGTCTGATAGGTACATTCTGTTTTATTTTCATCATTGAGGACTTCTGCTTCATCTTCGGCAAATGTTCCATCGTTATTTTTATCATAGTATATGGTCCAGCTTCTCTGCTCAATGGCATCGTTATCCGGGGAATAACTGGAGTCTGCAAGCTTGACAGAGGCATTCCCTTTTTCATCCCTGTGGAAATACTCTGCAGGAAGCGTAAAGCCTGCCACTGGCTCCAAATCCTTTTCAATGACCAGCTCTTTGGTTACGGTTTGCTCTACTTTTCCAGTGGTTACGGTCACACTTACCTCATAGGTGCCAGCCTTCGTAAACAGCATTTCCTTATGGAAGGCGTCGGAGTTTTCTTCATCGATGGCATAGCAATCAGAGGCTTCGCCTGCCTCTCCTTTTCTGGTAAACTTCCACACCGTATCTTCCTTGATGATGTCCCCGGGATTTAATACATCCTCGATATCCAGTGTAATTTTCCGGTTTTCTTTCTGGTTTCCGACAAATGCAATGGCAATTTCCTGCTTAAACAGGAAATCTAACATGTCCAAATCATATGGTCCGGCATTGATGTTAATAATGGTTCCATTGATGCAGACCTGCTTTGCGATAATACGTCCATTTAAATTTACCTTGTCGGCGTTGATTGTGACGCAGCCGTTTGGTGCATATAAAATCGCATTTAAGGTAATGTCAGAACCATTGAGGGTAATGTTGCCGTTTTCGGAGGCAACAAAGACACGGGAGTTTTCCGGCGTTGCCAAATCTCCCACGTTATAGGTAATGGAATCGGTGGCATAGATGATGCCGGAACCAAGGAAACGGGTGGAGTGAAATGCCGCATTTCCCTCAATATAAACCGGTTTGTCCACTACGATATTGTCGCTTTGAAAGTCCGTGGTTTTGTCGTATACCCTGCCATTCTCTTTTACATAGGAGGAGACTTCCTTTGTGATATCCGGCATGGAGAGTGTTTCTGCCTGTTTTTTTTCAGAGGATATGTTACAGCAGTCTTCACCGCTGGCTGTTTTTACATCAATGTCTCCGGCAGCTTCCAATACTCCGTCTACGGACAGACTGGTGCCCTGGTAATAAAAGTCCTTGTTGCTGTGCACGGAACCGGTGATATTCGTCTGCCCGGTATAAAAGGAAAGTGTCTGGTCTGCCGAAGTAAACAGGGCATAGTTTAATGCCTTCCACTTGTCCGGTATGGCATAGGAAAGTCCCTGCTGACTGCCGCTGCCTTCGTTATCTTTATTGTCTTTGTCTTCTTTATCCTCTGCTTCCTCTTTGGAGGACGTGTCCTTTACCAGCTTGATTTCTTTTGGTGCTGCCGGCTTTCCGCCTTCACCATATGCCTGAAAGCCAAAGGATACAAACTGCCCCGGCTCGATGACGCTGTTGTAGTTCTTTGCCCCTATGGTATATGTTCCATCCTCCGAGGAGAGAAGGTCTGCATTCCAGATGTTGTCGATGGTTCCATCAAAAACGAGGGAAAGCTTCCAGTTTGCCTGCTGGTTCTTTCCCTCATTTTTTATCGTGATATCCCCATTGACATAGTTACCCCATGCGCTGGTTTCTTTGTATGTAATCACACAGCCTTCCGTTTCGTAAGTGTTTTCTGCTTCTTTCTGCGCTGCCGATGCATAGGCACTCTGCGGTATTAAGCCTAATACCATGGCAATGATTAACAGGAAGGATAATATCTGCCTTCCTCTTCTGCGTACGTCTCTTTTGTGAATCTGTAACATCCTTTGTCCTCCTTGATTATGCACCGAATTTTCCAACAAAACAGAGTTTTGTTCATCTATTTCTATGCATATCGTTTTACTTTTTCTTTCGTGTTCTCATTACTAAAAAATATGTAAATATATTTTTTCTTAAATAATTTAATTTTAAGTTACAACATCTTATTTGTCAACGTAATTATCGCTAAACTGTATTTACTATTTATATTTTCAGTCATTTTGCATTATATAAAGTCCAGAGAATTCAGTACAATCCATGTGATTACAATCCTTTTGAGCCAACTGGTACTTCATCCACTGCACGCTGATTTCTGGAAATCATTCGAATAAAAGTCTATGAAACTAACCTAAAAAAGCCCTGCAGGCGCATCTGCAGGGCTTTCGCTTTGATTTTCTCCAAAATTCAAAGAATATCAAAGATATTCAACTGTCCATTTCTCCACGCTTTTTGCATGGCTGGCTTTATCACATCCTCCGACCACACTTCGCCAACTAAAACTGGGGATGCCGGATTATGCAGTTTCATATTCCTCAAAACGGTCTCCCTGTCATAATTGGCATAACAATACAGACAGCCGTGCCCACAGGTGTTATATACTCCGATATCTGCCCCCAGCAGACAGGAACACTCCTCCCGTGCCATTTTCTTCTTCGGCACATCCAGTGTATATCCCAACGCCTTTTCCAACACCGCCTTTGACATACAGCCATCCGCGTCCACATTTTTCCGGACAAGTCCCACATTTTCACAGCATAGATGTATCTGCAACTCATTTTCTTTTGCAATCTCTGAAAATGCTGCTATGAGCACTTCCTGTTCCTGTGCTGTTACCGGCTTCACACCCTTGAAATTCCGCTTTGTTTTTTCATACAAATCAATGAAACTGACAACGCATTGCTCTGTATACCCCGAAAGCACTTTTGCCATTTGCCGGAACTGTTCTATATGATAGAAAACGGAGTATTTGTCCGTGATAAAAACCGGGTCGTAACGCCAGCTCATCCGTTTCATTCCCACCAATCCCGAAAGTTTCTGAAAGGACTCCATCACCTGCTCCCGCGGCGGCACATAGGGTTCAATATCTTCCTCATATGGGGTAATTGTCACAAACCAAAAGGTTTCAAATGCAGAAAGAAGTGATATCCTGTCCAGCATGGGCTGCGGGTTCTTTGTACAAAACACCATGACGTCTATCACTTCCGGCTCTAACATATATTTTGTTATCTGTGACGGATAATACGGATTGCGCACCAACACATACCCCGCCTGAATCCGGTTATAAAACCATTCGCTGTAATATGCTGGTATGTCCGTTCTGCTACCTGTATTTAGTATCATAGAATTTCACCTAAGCTCTCTCGCTGGTATTTTTGTCTACTATCGTAACAGTATAATTCTTATGCTGGTCTTCCCAGATTGGTATCAATGTTTCGTCTCCAATATTTATTCCAAAATAATACGTGGGATCAAAAAACAATACTTGCCCCGATGACAGACAAATTTTCATTGCATCACAAATAATTTCCGAATCATTCGTATTCAAATTATATAAACATATTTTTTCTATTCTGACAGTGTCCATCTCTCCCATCCGGAATACAATGTTATGTAGTCTCGCAAATGCAAATTTCATATCTTCATCATCAATAAATTCCTGCCGGATTTTTTCTTCCCGTTTTATGGACAAACGGGAAAAATTTTCTATGGACTCTAACCGAATCAGAAAATATTTAAATTCCAGATAAAGAATATTCATATCGGCAATATATTCTATCCCCTCTTCAAGCGTATCATAGAAACCAGTGGATATAATATCCTCCAGCTCTTCCATAAACATATCGTCAAATAAATTATTTTTCGTCTTCATCCACTTTCACCCACGGCACAAACGTAAATTTCTCCACTTCCTGAAATGCAATTCCTTTTATTTTTTCTGTTTCACAGGCATCTTTGAACCGCTGGGTCACAATCATTATGCTTCCCCGGTTTTCAAAATGAAACAGATCTGTTCCATCCCAGGATTCTTCCGGAACACTTAATCCCCGGACCTCCCACTCTGTCTCATACTGCACTCTTCCACACATCCCACATTTTTCTATCTCTGAGCCGTCACGGTAACGCATACTGCCACATCTGCCCACTACGGATATTTCTTTTAACTCCGTGGAATCCATATCAATCAAATGATTCCTGCGGTCATACCAGCCAGTACAATCAATGTCACTGATTTCATATCCGGTCAGATTATAGTGGACTAACATATCGCGAAATTTTATATTTCCGATAAAGCATCCTGGCGCATTATAAAAATCCGCTGTTTTTTTCCCAAGAAAATGCACTTTGTATGGCCCGGTTCTGTCGGTTCTGTAAATCCCACCACATTTTTCACATCTATGCTCTATTATCTTCTGCCTATCATATACTGCATCTGCAAATCCATCTTTTGAGCTCACTACATAAAACTTCATCTGCATCCTCCACATCAATCCCCCGGAAAACATATTCCAGCTATGAATCTAAACCTCATTCCCCGGATATATATTTCGCCGTAATCTCCATAATCTGGTGGATATTGGCACTGTCCACCAGCACGTCCCCTGTCTCCAGAGAATGATTTGCCCCCTCAATAACATGCAGGTCTATTCCGCACTGCACGCACCCTGCCTTGGCATTCTCCACATCTATCATCTGGTCATTCGTACCGGTAAAAGCAATCCCCGGGTCATGAACCAACGAAAAGGTTGCTTTCACTGGCGTATATAAAATGTTTCTGGCATGAAGCTTGTGGTTGTGTGCATAGGCTCCACAGACACAGGTTCCAATGCTCTTCGCAATAAACAGCACGTCATCATATGCCTGAAAATCTACATGCTTTAAAGACTTTTCAGTTGCTTTCATGGCAACCTCAAAGATAGGAGTAAGCTTTTTATCTTTCCGGATAGCAGGAAGATTCCCATAACTGACTTCCACAACTTTATATCCTGCCGTCGCCGCCAATTTTTTACTATAATACAATAACGGTTTATCCACATGATATCCCACCCCTGGAAATATCACCGCCAGCTTTGTCTCTTTTTTATTTCCCAAAATATTCCGCAACCTCCTGCAAATTTTTGATAATTGGAAGATGCTGTGGACATACCTTCTCGCACTGACCACATGCCACACAATCGCTGGCTTTTCCAAAGTCCTGGGTCAGCCTGCTATAATATTCTCCCTGCGGCGTCCATCCCTTTTCCTTCACTTCCTGCAAATCCGCATTGTACAGAGAAAAATATTTTGGAATGGCAATCTTTTTCGGACACCCTTCCGTACAATACGAACATCCTGTACAAGGCACGGCAATATTGCTGTTTAAGCGGTCTACCGCCTTTTTCACAAGCTCCTTCTCCTCCTCGTTTAACGGAACCAGCTGCGTCATGTAATCGGTATTATCCTTCAGCTGCTCCATGTTGCTCATGCCAGAGAGAACTATCTTGACATTCTCAAAACTTGCCGCAAATCGAATTGCCCAGGACGGTACGGACATATCTGGATGAACCTGTTTAAACATTTTCTCCACATCTGCTGGAACATTTGCCAGAGTTCCGCCCTTCACCGGCTCCATAACAATAACCGGCTTGTTATGTTTACATGCCACCTCGTAGCACTTTCTGGACTGAATGCCCTCGCTGTCCCAGTCTAAATAATTTATCTGCAGCTGCACAAACTCCATCTCCGGATGCTCCGTAAGTACTTTATCCAGCAACTCGGCATTGTCATGGAAAGAAAATCCCACATGTTTTACAAGTCCCTGCTCTTTCTTATCCAGAAGCCATGAAAAACAGTCTAATTCCTGATATTTTTTATAGTGGTCCACTCCAATATCATGCAGAAGATAATAATCAAAATATTCTACACCTGTCTTACGAATCTGCTCATTAAAAATCTTATCCCGGTCTTCTTTGGTCTGGAGAAAACCTGCATGCAGCTTTGTAGCCAGTGTATAGCTCTCTCTCGGATGCCTCTCCACCAAAGCCTGTTTTGCAGCTTCCTCACTCTTAAATCCACAGTACATCCAAGCGGTATCAAAATAAGTAAACCCTCTCTCTAAAAAGGTATCCACCATCTCCTTCAACTGCTCAATGTCGATATCACCGGCATCATTCCCATCCCGCAAAGGCAGGCGCATCAGACCAAACCCCAGTTTCTTTTCGCTTGTAAATACCATATCATTACCTCCTTGTTTCCATAATAATCGAACACACTCCTTGAAGTTTCAACCTTGCAGTCATACTGCGACCTTTGGAAGCAGCTAATCCATCAATGTTTACACTGCTCGCAACGCAAACCTGTCGTGTGAAACCGTCTATGACTGGTATTGTACCACAATATGTCGTTTCGCCGCAAGCTATGCATCCTCATGCTATTTCCTCAGGATTGCGTTTTATGTCTGCTACAATATTCATGATTTGTTTTGCTGTGGGCATATGGTTTTCAAATAACTCCGTAATGATTGTCATTCTTTTATAAAAATTAAATGATGAAAAAATGCTATTTTTGTATATTCCTCAATTTTTGATACTCTCATTTCAAGCTGCATCATTCGCATCTGCC
>CAZSGT010000102.1:4583-6472 GCA_964606215.1 uncultured Lachnospiraceae bacterium | reverse complement strand
GATGATGCGGTAGTACTTCGAGATGCTATAGAGAAAACCGTATCTGTTCCTGGTTATGAAGAATTGTTTTGGGATGAAGTGGTAAATGAGAATCTGGATGTGCTTTCCATGGGAATTTATCCCGTGACAGGAAAGCAGCTGGCAGAGCTGGATACGGTGGAAGAATTGGAGATATATGAGCAGAATCATCGGGAAATTGAAAAATGTAAATAAGATACATTGAGGGGAAATGTTATGGAAGTAAAAAAATTTTTGGAGATAGTGGGTGCAGATTTTTATACGGGGGTTCCGGATTCCCAGTTAAAGGCGCTCTGTGATTATCTCATGGGGACATATGGCATTGATGGACATCACCATATTATTGCAGCTAACGAGGGAAATTGTGCGGCACTGGCGGCGGGATACCACCTTGCCACTGGAAAGGTGCCAGTAGTGTATATGCAGAATTCCGGTGAAGGAAATATTATCAATCCGGTGGCGTCTCTGCTGCACGAAAAAGTCTATGGGATTCCCATGATTTTTGTAATTGGATGGCGGGGAGAGCCAGGGGTGCATGATGAACCCCAACATATTTACCAGGGAGAAGTGACATTGCGGCTTCTGGAAGATATGGGAATTCGCCATTATATATTGGATGCCCGGACGGATGCACAGATTATTTCGGAAGTCATGGCAGATTTCCGAAAGGATTTGGATGCAGGAAAGAATGTAGCTTTTGTGGTAAAAAAGGGAGCGCTTACCTATGAGGGAAAAGTATCCTATGTAAATGAAAATACCATGCCAAGAGAGGAGATTATCCGTCATATCTTAGCGGTCTCTGATAAAGATGCGGTGATTTCCACCACGGGAAAAGCCAGCCGGGAGGTATTTGAAATCCGGGAGGCACAGAAACAGGGACACGGATATGATTTTCTTACAGTGGGTTCCATGGGGCACAGCTCTTCCATTGCCTTGGGAGTGGCGTTAAATAAACCAGATAAAAAAGTCTGGTGTATTGACGGAGATGGCGCTGCGCTGATGCACATGGGAGCCATGGCAGTATTAGGTTCACAGAGCCCGGACAACATGGTACATGTGCTGATAAATAACGGAGCCCATGAGACAGTTGGCGGGATGCCGACAGTAGCGGAAAAGATGGATTTTGTGGCACTGGCAAAAGCCTGTGGCTATGAATATGCAGTTTGTGTTGATACCTTTGACACCTTGGATGAACAGCTGGCGGCGGCAAAGAACCGGGCAGCATTGACATTCATAGAGGTAAAGTGTTCCATTGGCGCCAGGGCAGACCTGGGCAGACCTACCACGACAGCGAGAGAAAATAAAGAGAATTTTATGAAATATCTGGCGGAATAGCTGATTTGACTGCCGTTAAGAGAGAAGATGACTGGTTTTTATTTATGCGAAAGCGAAATAAGGATACCAGTCATTTCTTTTTATCAGCGGGAGTGCAAAAAATGTATTGTTCAGGACAACAAGTATAGTATCGGAAGGTATGTTATTTTTCACAAATTTCTCTTAAGTTTTCATATAATTTATACAAGTATAATTTGTAATACAGACATATCTACTAAAAAATTTAAATATTTATATACAAAATACAAATGGAAATTCCGCATAGAATCGTATATACTTATCAAAATTCCACTTCATTAATATTGAATTTTCATCTATACACTTTTACACTGAAAGAAGGAACTGCATGAAGGAGCGTGATACTATGACAGATAATGAATTATTACTTGCCATATCTGATATGATGGACAAAAAATTAGATGCAAAATTAGGTCCGATTGAAAATCAAATGGAAAGACTTGAAGAGCGGATGGATAGACTAGAAACCCGAATGGAAAGACTTGAAGAGCGGATAGATGGACTGGAAACCCGAATGG
>CAZSGT010000102.1:0-4483 GCA_964606215.1 uncultured Lachnospiraceae bacterium | reverse complement strand
GGAAAGACTTGAAGAGCGGATAGATGGACTGGAAACCCGAATGGAAAGACTTGAAAACCAGTTGCATAGAAGAGATGTCGATTTATTAGAAAGTAATATACTTCCAAGATTGTACACTATTGAATCTTGCTATACAGACACATATAATCGTTACAAAGATTATGCGGATAAAATGGGATTGGTATTTGATGATACAGAAATGCTTAAAAAAGTTGTGGCAGAGCATAGCGAAAAATTGCAAAGGATATCATAATAAGGCATGATTTTTATTTGTAGCATATCAGCTTTAAAGATAGATTGACCTGGTTAAGGATAGTCGGTCTTCAGCTGATATGCTTTTTAGTATGTCGCCTTTAAACAAAGTAAGAATATAAGAATTTCATACACATTTCACAGAAAGTGTGGTACAATACATTCAGTAGCGCTTTTTGTTATATTTGAAATGCGGAATAATTTACATATTATTATAATGAAAGACGCTCCGTTTATGAAGACAAGGAATGGAGGCATCATAATTGATACGAGAGGCAATCTTGAAATTGGTGGAGAAGGAAGATTTAACAGCGGAGATGGCAGGCCAGGTTATGGATGAAATTTTTGGCGGTCAGGCAAGTGATGTGCAGAAAAGTGCATATCTCACAGCGCTTTCCATGAAAGGGGAGACCATTGATGAGATAACGGCGTCTGCAAGGTCTATGCGAAGACATGCGGTGGCGCTGGAGCATGATATGGATGTACTGGAGATTGTGGGAACTGGTGGAGACAAATCGAATTCCTTTAATATATCCACCACATCTGCATTGGTGATTTCAGCGGCGGGCGTGCCGGTGGCAAAACATGGAAACCGTGCGGCCAGCAGCAAGAGCGGTGCGGCAGATGTGTTGGAAGCTCTGGGCGTAAAGATTGACAATTCACCAGAACGCAGCGCAGAGATTTTGAAGGATATTGGCATATGTTTCCTGTTTGCTCAGAAATACCATGGAGCAATGAAACATGTGGGACCGATTCGGGGAGAGCTGGGTATCCGTACGATTTTTAATATCCTGGGACCTTTGGCAAATCCTGCAAATGCAAATATGCAGGTTATGGGTGTGTATGATGAGAGTCTGGTAGAGCCTATGGCAAAGGTTTTGTCTAATCTTGGGGTGAAACGCGCCATGGTTGTTTACGGACAGGACAGGATAGATGAGATTTCTATGAGTTCTCCTACTTCCGTGTGTGAAGTGAAGGATGGACAGTTTGAGACATACACGATTACACCGGAGCAGTTTGGATTTGAGACCTGCTTAAAAGATGAGCTGGTAGGCGGAACAGCAGAGGAGAATGCAGAGATTACCAGACAGATTCTTGATGGACAGAAGGGTTCAAAGAGAAACGTGGTTGTGGTGAATGCGGGAGCAGCATTATATATTGCCGGTAAATGCGCAACCATGGAAGAAGGATGCCGCATGGCGGAGGATTTAATTGACAGTGGTAAGGCGAAGGCGCAGTTAGAGAAATTTGTCCAGGCTACAAACATATAAATTACATACTTTGAAGGAATCTATATTACTAACTATAAGACACAAAACATGAAACATGTGGAAATGGAGGACTTATGTTTAGTCAGTTATTTGGTGAATATTTAGTGGAGAGGAATGTATTAACCCGAGAAGTTGTAAATGTTATTATTGAAAAACAGATGTCTGCACGTGTAAAGCTTGGCACTATTGCAGTGGCGGCTGGTGTCATAACAGAGAAACAGGCAGATGAAATAAATCACTTACAGACTCAGCAGGATAAGCGTTTTGGAGATATTGCACTGGAAAATGATTACATGACGGAGATACAGCTTCACGAAATATTATCACAGCAGGCAAATCCATTTATGAAGTTTTTACAGATTCTTACAGAGGAAACGACTCTTTCCGTGGCGAAAATTGATGGATACCTGACGGATTTTCAGAAAACCAATGGATTTTCTGATACGGAGATGCGTGCGTTAAAGAATGAGGATATTGACTGCATTGTTCCAGTATTTGCTTTTGCGGGCAAACCATATGTGACCGATTTGACAGCATTGGTGCTTCGCAACCTGACTCGTTTTATCAGTAGCAATTTTTATATTGGAAAGATTCGACCGGTGGTGAATTATAGTTACAAGTGGCTGGCAGGTCAGAAGATATGTGGAAATCATGAGATTTATCTGGCGTTTGGATCATCGGATGAGGCAGATGGTCTGTTAAAGCTGGCAGGCGGATATGCTGGCAGGGAATTTACGGAGATGGAAAATCTTGCATACGATTCTCTCAATGAGTTCACCAATATCTGCAGTGGTTTACTTGCCACAGAGTTTTCTGCCAAGAAAGTTATAGTTGATATGGAAGTGCCCTTCGTTTATACAAACCAGAACGTATCCGGCAGAGGATATGTGATTCCTCTATATTTGCAGGGAAGTAAGCTGGAGATTTTTATCTCTGTGGACGAGGACATTGTCATGGGAAATGCCCTGGAAGATACTGTTGTTGCCAAGCGCGCTGGCAGTGAGATTACCTCTGACAGCAAGGGAACGGTGGTCATTGTAGATGATTCTGCCCTGGTTCGTGCAAACCTCAGGGATTTAATAGAGGGAGAAGGTTACACGGTTGTCAGTGAGGCGGTCAACGGCGAGGATGCTGTGGAGATGTATAAAAAATATTCGCCGGATTTAATTACGTTAGATATTACCATGCCAATAAAAAATGGTGTGGATGCATTAAAAGAAATTATTGCTGCAGACCCGGCAGCAAAAGTAGTTATGGTTACAGCTGCAGGTCAGCAGCGGATAGTAATTGAGGCCATCAAGCTGGGAGCGGAAAGATTTATTATGAAACCTTTTAGTGAAAAAGAAGTGATTACCATGCTTAATGACATTATCCCTGCGAAGGCAAAGTGAGAAACTGGCAAAGCGTGTTTTTCATTGTATCTGGATAGTAATTGTTTTGCATATAGAATGGAGGTGGATTATGCCGTTGCCGGAAGATTCCGCAATTTTGCTCAGCTATGTAAATACAAAACTTCGGGATATGTATCCCTCGCTGAAAGAGTTTTGTGCGGCAGAAGGTGTGGATATGGAGGTGATTTCCCGGAAGCTGAATGAGCTTGCGTATGAGTATGACGAGGAGGCAAACCAATTTGTGTAGTTGGATGCAGACAGAGATAAACGTTGTCACGCTTTATGAGTCAGCGTTTGTAATAAAAAAGTAACATGAGGTTATAATATGTGCATAGAATGCACAGAAAGGCATGAGGTGTTTTATGAACAATCAGTATGATAACGACAATTTTAACAATTATAATGGGAATCCGGGACCGGATTACGGCAATACCTATAACAATGGCAATACCTATAATAATGGCAATGCCTATAATAATGGTAATGCCTACAATAATGGCAGTGCGTATAACAGCTACAGTTCCAATGTAGAAGGTGGATATACAAATTATAATGTAGGAGGAGACAGTGCTGTATATGTGCAGGATGTAGATGATGGTGAAAGATTGGCACAGTGCATGACAAAATCTTTTGGATTTATGTTTATTGCATTGTTGATTTCTGCGGTCACCGCTGTCTTTGCTGCAGCAAGCGGCATGTTTGTCTCATTGTTTTTTAGTGAAACAGGAAGCATGGTTTTTATGGGAATTTGTATTGCAGAATTGGTGGCAGTTGTAGTTGCTAATATCTGCATAAGCAAACAGCTGACGGTACCTGCCATCATTATGTTTGTAGTTTACTCCATTATAAACGGCTTTACACTGGCATCTATTTTCTATTTATATGCTATGTCATCCATTGCCAGCATCTTTTTCATGACAGCGCTTCTCTTTGGTGGAATGTGCCTGTATGGATTTTTGACAAAGAAGGATTTAAGTGGTGTGGGCAGTATCGGCATTATGCTTTTGTGGGGCGTGATTATCTGTAGCGTAATTAATCTGTTCCTTGGAAGCAGTGGTTTTGACTGGCTGCTTTCCATCGTGTCACTGGGCGTGTTTATTGGTTTAACGGCATGGGATACCCAGAAGATTAAACGGATGTCTAACGAGTGTTTGTATCTGACAACGACGACGATTGGATTGTTTGGTGCGCTGGAGCTGTACCTGGATTTCATCAACATGTTCCTGCGCCTGCTCCGTCTCTTTGCCCGCAGCCGTAACTAATAATACTTTTCACAGGTACGTTACCCTGACGGAAAAAAATACACACAAATCCCCGAAAGTCTTGACATTTTCGGGGATTTAACGTAGTATATAGATTACGCAGTAGTATTTTGCAGATATAAATACAATGACGAAGACAGTAAGGGTATCACCAAATCCCCAGAGAGTCCGGGTCAGTGGAAGCCGGATGAAAGTAGGATATCCCGAATATCACTTCAGAGTAGTGAGACTGAACTCACAGTAAGTCTCAACGGTACCCTCCGTTAACGGGGAAATCTATACATAGGTATTCTATGTGCAGAGGAAT
>CAZSGT010000101.1:0-6494 GCA_964606215.1 uncultured Lachnospiraceae bacterium | reverse complement strand
TGCTTATCATCATATCATAATTTATACGCTATCTCAACCAGGAAAAATCGGCCTTGCCAGCTTCTCACTTTACTTTCGCACAAATTATCTGATTTATTTTTTTGGCGCATCCTTCCCCATTCGACTTCTTACCATAAGTCCTAAAAACAACAGCAGCGGGAAAATCGTTCCCACAAGAATTCCCCGGTGCAGATTGTCACCGAAATGACTGGATACAAAGCCGATGACACTGGGGCCGCTGCTACAGCCCAAATCCCCCGCCAATGCCAGCAATGCAAACATGGCAGTTCCTCCTCCGGGAAGTCCGGCACTTGCCGTGCTGAATGTTCCCGGCCACATAATTCCCACGGACAATCCACAAATGCCACAGGCAATCAGACTTACCACTGGATTTGGCGCCAGCGCAATTACCAGATAGGAGACAATACACAACAGACTGCTGTAATACATAAATTTGTGCAAATCAATCTTTTCCCCGAACTTGCCGTAAAAAGCCCTGGCACTACCCATCAGCACGGCAAAAAACATGGGTCCAGCCAAATCTCCCACCGCTTTGGACATAGAAAGTCCCCTCTCCGCAAAGGTGGACGCCCACTGGCTGACTCCAAGTTCGCTTGCCCCGGCACACACCATAAACAACATAATCATCCAGAACATTTTATTCCGGAAAAGCTCTTTTATGGACATTTCTCCCTCTTCCTCTGCCACCAGCGGCGCTATGGGCACATAGCAAAACGCAATGCCGTTTACCACCGGCACCACCGCCCAGAGCAAGGTAAGATATTTCCAGTTTTCAATACCAACCGTCTGGAAGTAGATGGTGGAAAGCAGTACCACCGCCACCTGTCCCCAGCAATAAAAAGAATGCAGAAGGCTCATCGCCGTCTCTTTGTTATCGGTGGGACACGCCTCCACTATGGGGCTGACCACCACTTCCAGCAAACCGCCGCCCATGGCGTACACCACCACCGCAATCAAAATTCCCACAAACGGGTCGCTGCACAGCTCTGGCAAAAATGCCAGGCCGGCAAGGCCAAATGCGGCGAACACGTGGGCAAGAATTGTGGAGGCACGGTATCCGATACGGCCAATAAGGGCAATCGACGCCAAATCCACAGCCAGCTGCAATATAAAATTAATAGTTATCAATAGTGTAATTTTCGACAATGGAATATCATATGTATTCTGAAATGTCAAAAACAGCAAAGGAACCAGATTATTTACGATTGCCTGGACAATATATCCGGCAAAACAGGCAATGATTGTTTTGTTATACTGGTTCTTTTCATTTGCAGAGTAATCCATCTATTTTCTCCTTCGTTTTCTTTTCTGTCTCCGGTGCTGCAGATGCCGCTCCTGTGGAATGCTGTCTGCCATCTAAATTTATCTCATAATTATCTTTGTAGATGATTTTTGAAATGGGAACAACCTGAAACCCCCGGTCTTTCAGAGTCGTAAGAAGAGTATCCAGCGCATCTGCCGTATATTTTGCTCCATTGTGGCAGAGTATAATACTTCCATTTCCCAGATGCTTATGATTGCACACCGTATCAATGACAGACTGTACCCCGTAATTTTTCCAGTCCAGGGAGTCCACATCCCACTGAATGGGATAATAGCCATTCTCCTTACAGACATTTATCAGCGTATCATTGTAGTCGCCGTAAGGAGGACGGAACAGCTGCATATCTTTTCCCGTAAGTTCCTTCACCTTATCGTGTACTTTCATAATTTCCTCTTTACACTCCTGGGCAGACAGCTGGCTCATCTTCTTGTGATTTTCACTGTGGTTACCCAAATCGTGTCCCGCCTCGGCGATGGCTTTTACATCGTCGGGATAGGAACTGACCCAGCCCCCTGTCATGAAGAATGTCACATGCACTTCGTGTTTTTTGAGAATTTCCAGGATTTTCGCTGTATCTTCATTCCCCCATGGTAATACTAAAGTGTGCAAATTAAGTATATTGTTCTTATTATAATGTATAGTTTATAGTTTCAATGTGTGATGGTTTACAGTTTCAATGCGATTTTTTCCATGGTATCCAGACATTCCGAGAACCGGTAAGCTATTTCTATCTTCTGGTTCTCAAACACCTTAATATAGGATATCAATGTAACAATGGTCTCCCTGTCTAGTTCTTCTATACTGCCGGTCTGCAGGAGCTTTTGAACCCATGGATTACTTTCAAACTCCTTCTGCGGAGCTTCCTTCCTGTCATTTAATGCATCCAGCCTGGCGGCAAGAACCGCCTCCCTGGCAGAATACTCTTCCTGGTACCGTATGTAATCCTCTTTGGATATCACTTCATCCTTATAGTCCTCATACAGTCCTTTTTTCAATTTCCGAACCCGGTGTATCTCTGAATTACAGGAAGCAATCTCTCCCTGGTAGTATCCGGCAGTCTGTTCCGGCCGCTTTGCTGCGGCTTTAAACAGCCTGTCTAAGTCTGAAACTTTCTGTATCGCAGCATTGATGTCATGCAGGATAATTTCTCTTAATACGGTATCGTGGATTTTATGTGCACTGCAGACACGCAGACCATACCTTGTATAGCCGGCGCATTTATAAACAACCACATTCCGGTCCTTTCTCTTCGCCAGTGCCCTTCCACAGTCTGCACATTTCAAAAATCCGGCAAAGATGGAAACATTCTCATCCAGCTTCAAGTCCACATGCTGTATTGTGAGAAGCTTCTGGACGGTTTCCCATGTCTCCCTGTCAATGATTGCCTCATGCTGGTTTTCTTTGATAACCCAAAGTTCTCTGGGAAGCGTCTTCGGTTTCCCCTTCATGCGGCGTCTGGTTTTTCCCTGGACAATGTTTCCTATATACATCTCCTGCTTTAGGATATTATGTATGGTGGAATAAGTCCAATAGTTTGTACTGTTTAACTTATTGCAGTTCCGGTAATTCAGTCCCATTGCCTTCTTATATTCAGAAGGACACAGCACCCCCTCTTCGTTCAGAGTGCGGGCAATCCGCATCTGTCCAGCGCCCTCTTTAAACATCCGGAAGATTCTTCGGACAATTCCTGCAGCATACTCATCTACTACCAGCTTATGCCGGTCGGCAGAGGATTTTTTGTATCCATAGCAGGCAAAGGCACCGACAAAATCACCGGCTTTCTGCTTGGTTTTAAATGCAGCCTGCACCTTGCGGGAGATATCCCTGGCATATTGCTCATTGAATACATTTTTCATGGGAATAATCATGTCACAGCCGGTAGTGCTGATGCTGTCCACACCATCCCCTATGGCAATAAAACGCACTCCCTTGTCCTCAAAATACTCTTCCAGATAATATCCACTATACTTGTAATTTCGCCCGAATCTTGATAAATCCTTGACAATGACACAATTTACCTTTCCGGCTTCTATGTCCTGAATCAGCCGCTGGAAATCCGGCCGGTTAAAATCCGTGCCGGTGTAGCCATCATCTGTATATGTATCATATACTGTTATCTCCGGGCAGGAATCCGTATACTGGTAAAGCATGTTGAGCTGGGTGTTTATACTGTCGCTTTCTATTTTGTCGCCATCTTCCCTGGACAGGCGGGCATACAAGCCCGCCATCCACACCGTATGTTCTGTACCTGAATAAGCCATATTTACCCTCATTTCTGCCATCGCATATTGCGTATTGCATATATGCGTATTGCATATATGCGTTTTGCGTTTGGCTCGTTGCGTTCGCGAGAATAAACATCTGCTTACATATATATCAACATCATACCACAAAATATATGTTTTTTGTAATATTTATTCCCGCATACACATCCGGTTACGCCCGAATTTTCCCATCATCCTCATGCCGCACCGTCTGCACATCTTCCCTTGGCTCCATATGTACACGAATCATACGTTCCATTGCACTTTCCGGAGAAAATTCATCCGTGAATGTTCTCTCCACCGTGTAAGTCTCTTTCTTATCCATGATATCCTCATTTCTGCGCACGTTTCCTGCGCATTTATAAACAAACTTATCCTATTATATGTCTTTAACTTCGTTTCTTTCCCTTTTTGTCGAAGACAAATCCTGTTTTCACGCCACCCTGCTCGTCCTTTTGCAGAACCAGTCTCGCATTAAATTTGGACCCTTTACTGCTTGTGAATCCATGAATCTTGCTGGTTTTCCCTTTTGTAAGAAGGTCACTGATATGTTTTGCGGTAAGGGTAACCCCGGCAACTTCCTTCCATATCTGGAATTTACAGCCATTTTTATATTCCGAGCAGTATACGGATTTCTGATTCATCCGAAGCTTTCCCTGGCGGCACAATGGACATGTCCCCAGGTCCTGGCTTCCAGCAAAACGGATTTTACCCACTTCGGACTGTGTCCGAACCAGTTCAGCAACGGTTTCCGTTACTTCATCGGACAGTTCTTCCAAAAATGCTTCTTTTGTCACCCTGCCTTCTCCGATTTCGCTTAACCGTGTCTCAAAATAGCCGGTTAAATATGGGTCCTTTAATTTATCCGGAACTACCTTCATAAAGGCACGTCCAAGAGGGGTACTCTTATAATATTTTCCATCAATAGTTACATACTGGCTTCTAGCATCCTGCTTTCCCCCGGAAATCCCCTGCACTTTTAATAGAATTTCTGCAGTAGTAGCAGACGTACCGATATTGTATTTTTCCATATCTGCAAGTAACGAAGTCGCTGTATAATAGGAAGATGGTGTCGTCTTTTTATTCTGTCTATGTACATTCTGAATACTTCCGGATGCTCCCATATCTAAAAGTGGCAGACGTTTTTCCTCTTCATCCTTCCCATCCAGCTCGCTGTCTACATCTCCGGATATGACTTTTTTCCATCCAGCATCCCTTACCACTGTGCCACTGGTTCCAAGAATTACCGTACCCGCCTTACATTCCACCTTTGTGGCACTGTACCGATAGGATGGATAGAAAATGGCAATCAGGGAACAGCAGACTGCATCAAATACATTTCTTTCCTCTTCTGTAAGTGTCTCATAAATTCCTGCCGTACCATTATGAATCGTTGGTATCAATGCATGGTGGTCCGTCACTTTCTTATCATTAAAATATCTTTTGTCTGCAGGGAGTGCAGATACATCCACGCTTTCCAGATACTGGCTGAATTTTCCAAACCGTATGCTTTCTATGTGTTCGGATATCTCTCGGTATACATCCATACTAAGAGCCCTGGAATCCGTCCGGGGATAAGACAGGATTTTATGTTTCTCATACAATGCCTGGCATATCTCCAAAGTTTTATCCGGACTGTAACCATACTTGCTGCCCATCACCTTCTGCAGGGTAATCAGATTATACAGCTGGGGAGCTTTCTTCTCTTTATCCTGTGTTTCATAGTTCATTACTATGACCGCTTCTTTTCGGAGCAGGACTGCCATGGCGTCTGCCTCCTCCTTTCCGGCAAAGTGTTTTGTCTTTCCATCCTCCAGGACAGACATCGTACAGACCTCTCCGGCAAAATTCACATCTGCCTCCAGTGTGTAATAGGGCGTAGAAACAAAATTTTCTATCTCTATGTCCCGCATTACTACCATATTCGTGACTGGGGTCTGGCATCTTCCATACCTAAGAATCGCACCTTCGGCACGGGTCAGCGTCAATGCTCTGGACAGATTCATTCCCATAATATAATCGCCTTCCGCTCTTGCCTCTGCTTCCTGCATCAGATTGTAAAACTCCTTGTTTTCATGTACATTCTGAAAGCATTTGCGCAGCGTTTCTTCTGTCAGTGAATCTGCCCACAGGACCATGACCGGCTTATGGTTTCCTGCCATTCGGTAAATCCAGTTCTGAATCAGTAAACCTTCCCGCCCTGCATCGCCGGCATTGATTAAATACTCCACATCCTGCCGCTTAATGAGAGACTTGATTACATTAAACTGACCCCTTGTTTCCGGCATTACCTTAAGGGAATCTGAAATATCAAATACAAATGGAAGTGTTTCTAAACTCCATTTCTTGTATTTTTCATCATGTTCCTCCGGATATTTTAGACCAACCAGATGCCCAAGTGCCCAGGTTACAATATGCGTACCGCCCTCATAGTAACCATTCTTTTTTTCTGTACATCCTAATACTTTCGCCATGTCTGCACCTGCAGCAGGCTTTTCTGCAATTACTAATATTTTTCCCATGTTCAATCTCCTATCTGTTTATGCCGGCTCCATTGCTGGTGGCTCCGGCGCCTGCATTTCCTGTCGCTGCAGGGTTTCTACAATCTCGTTTACAGTCTCCTTCGTATCTGCGGACATATCCTGGCTTTTCGCCAGTTCCTTAATGTCCTGCAGGGTATTGTGCCGTCCAGTAACTGTGTCCAGCCGGTCTATGGCATTTATCAACGTGCGGTTTGCCTTAAAGCCGTTTGTACGGATATCTGCACGGATTTGCTGGTGTCTGTTTCCTATTCCTTTCCCACTAATATGTTCTGGTTCATCATGCACCACTGCCGATGATTCTGGTACCTGCTCTGGCTCCTGCAGTGACGCAATAACATTTAT
>CAZSGT010000100.1:0-6511 GCA_964606215.1 uncultured Lachnospiraceae bacterium | reverse complement strand
TTTACAAAGATAGCAGATGTGGTGATTATGGACGCAGATGGTTCCATGGAGCTGCCAGTGGAGGGAAAAAGCTGGATTCATTCAGGGGAAACAAGCAAAAGCAGCTTTTATGGGGAACAGGATGCTTTTCTGGAATCCATGGGAGAGGCAGGCAAGGCAGTGTCAGACAGTTTGAACCAGAGAGCGGATATTATTTATATCAATGTCATGAACCGTCTGAGTGTGGACTGTGACTGTGACGGAAACCCGGCAGAACCGGATATGCATGACATTGGCATTCTGGCATCCACCGACCCGGTGGCGCTGGACTAGGCTTGTGTAGATCTGGTTTGTTGTCGTAACGTCGGAAGAAATATAATTAATCGGATTGAATCAAGAAATGGTCTTCACACATTGGAGTATGCGCAGCAAATTGGTCTTGGAAGCCGCAGCTATAAGCTAAAGGATATGGATGGGGAGTGAAAATAAATACGGAATTATTTAAATATATGCAAATTCGGCGGTCATTTTACTGACCACCGAATTTTTTGATTTGTGCGAAGGCAAAGTGAGAATAATCTGCGAGCTTACTCGCAAGATATTTGAACCCAATGCCAACTATGTTGACTATGCGAAAAAACTCTCATATCTAAAAGTGGAAGCCTTATCATTGTCTATAGAAAAAATGGTTTCTCAACATAACCCGACAAAAAATATACCGAACAATGGCGCAAAATATCTTATTGTGTCGAATTATGGTGAAAATTGCGTATGATTACTATCCAAATAAATAAAAAAGAGTGCTATACTAATTAAAAGATGTAAAGACTGACAATTCTTTGTCAGACAAAGCAGAAAGCTAAGACTGGTTTGTGTTCTGCAATAGCAGCCAGTTTGTGTTGGATTATTTATTGATGTTGTGATTTTGGCATGTTTCCTGATTCTTTTTTAAGGTTTCAAGCCCTAAACGTATCAATTCCACGGTTGCCTCTGAACGTGTCTGATACCGATGCTCAAACCGGAAATCCTCAATTTGCTTAAATAGCTCATTGTCCACGGATACGGTATATCGTGGTTTATTCGTTGCCATATTAAACCTCATTTCTGTGAGACGAATATGGTTCGTCTAAACATTATTATATATCTTGCGCAATGTTTTGCGCAAAACAGTTTTAGCTCTTTTTCTTAATATTTTAGCTTATTTATCTAAGATTATACATCTGTAAATCAAAGTTGTAAAGAAAAAATCGTTGACAATGAACCAGTGAACCACTATAATAAACACACAAAAGTGGTTCGGTGATTCAATGAACCCATACGAATATAAGGGGGGAGAGAAAATGGCTGGAAAGGCTGAAAATTTAAGACGGATTACGATTTCTATTACGCCAGGTATGGAAATTGAATTGAGACAGATAAAAAAGGAAAGGTATTGCAAGGATACGCAGAATACTATGATTCGAGACCTGATTATCCGGGGTCTGGCTTCTTTGCAATGTGAAACCGAGGAGCCGGGTGCCGCTCCGAAACAGTCAATATAATTACAAAAGCCTGTATAGTTTTCCCAGAAGCTGACAGAACGGTAGAAAAAAGTTTTTTCAATAGCGGACGGAAAGGAGGGAAGAAAAGGGTAGGCAGACAGGGAAAATATTAAAATAAAGTACAGGTAACATATATAATTAGATCAAAGTATTTGATTAAAGAACTTATCAAAAAAATTTTATATTTGTCTTGTGAAACCACAGGATGGATGTGAAGCAGAAAGGAGAACTAAATGATAAAAAGAAAAACATTTAAAAAGGCACTAAGTGCAGTACTGTCAGCAGCAATGCTGGGAGTAACTTTGTTTGCAGGAAATACTGCAAGTACTGCGAATGCAGCAACGTCTGCTCCGCTGATTAGTGGTAACGAGTATGTCAGAACTGCAGAGAATAAAGGATACATCGCCACATATTTACAGTCAGACTATCTGAAAGATGGCTACAATGCATTTGAACTGAAGTATGAGTACACTGATTTGGGGACTCTGGCAGAGAGCGATGAATTTGGTTATAACGACACGTTGCGGCTCCTGGTATTTGACAACGATTGGGGCGGTTGGAATCCTACCAGAATTGGACCAAATGGTTATGACAAGACAGAAGCAGCGACGGTGGAAGCTGGAGTAGAGTATACGGTTCAGATTCCATTCCGTGCAATTGAGAGAAAACTGTCTACAGATGCTCCTGTACTGGGAATTAACTTTGAGATGGGTGAAATCGCAGGCTGTAAAGTCAGGGTTAAATCCCTGGCTTATACGGAAATGGAACTGGAAAGCGAATCCGTAGTGATGGAAGGTGCATGGCACAAGACCAGTAATGTTGAAGATACCGAAAAGGACTATGGTTCTCTTAAGGTAACAGACGGTTTTGCATATGTATATGCCGATGCATGGAAAATTGAAGTTTCCGGTTTGGATGTGCATGAGTTTGCCAGTCCAATTGTTGCAGTAACGGTAGAATATGGTCAGATTACTGGCGAACCAATTTATCCACAGTCCGAGGTTCTGAAAGCGGATGGTACTCCGATAAAAGCAAATTACCCACAGGTGTCAAAAGCAGGGGAAGTTACGTATTTGACTAATATTCCTCAGGACACAAAGGCTATAGGGCTGGCATACGATACCTGCACGGTGAAAAAGGTTGAAATTTATGATGAAGCTGAGTCTGTAGCTACAACTGTAAATAACCTGACTAATGAAAATATCATTGCGGCAATGGGTGCTGGCTGGAACCTTGGAAATGCACTGGACGCTGTTACAGAGGATGGTCAAACTGATGAAATTGCCTGGGGTAATCCAAGGGTTAATAAGCGAATTTTCAAGCTAGTTGCAGCTGCGGGCATAAAGACTCTGAGACTTCCGGTATCATGGGTAGATGCTGTTACGGTTACTGCAGATGGTTATACAATTGATGCAACCCGTTTTAATACTATTCTTGGTAGAGTAAAAGAAGTAGTGGATATGGCAAGAGCTTATGATTTGTTTGTGATTATTAATATTCAGCATGACGGTGGCGAAGATGTAACTGGACAGTGGCTGGATGTAGATGCTGCAGATCAGACGTTGATTCGGGCTGCCTTTGCAGATGTTTGGGGTAGAATTGCTAACGAGTTTAAGGACTATGATCAGCATCTGATTTTCGAGTCTATGAACGAGGTAATGGAAAAAGGTAACTATCAAGCACCAAGTGATACTACAGCGGCTACTACATGGGCAAATATTAATTACTTAAACCAGTCCTTTGTGAATGTGGTACGCGGTAAAGGTGGAAATAATCCGAATCGTTTCCTGTTGATTCCAGGTTATAACACCAATATTGATCAGACGGTTTCCAGTAGCTTCGTTATGCCGAAATACAATAACAGCTCCGATAAAATTATGGTTTCTGTTCACTATTATGATCCGTATGACTTTACGTTGAATACAGGTGTAGGAAGTAAAACCGAAACAAGTAATTCAGAACGTAGAGCAATTAATACAAAATTTGGGGATTTGAATACCAAATTTGTGAAAAAGGGAATACCAGTTGTGATTGGAGAATTCGGTGCTGTGAACAAAAACAATATTTCTGATATAGAAACTTATATTACAGACGTTGTTACATATGCAAAGGATAATGGACTTGGATATATATACTGGGATAACGGATATACCGGTGAAAACGGTATGGGCTTATGGAATCGTTATACCTATGCACAGTCCGAACTGGGCAAAACAGTGATTCCGCTTTTGCCATAAGATATTAACGAAAACAAAAGATGATGTGGAAAATATTGTTAATATACAAATGAAAATATCAGGTTGGGTATGGAGTTTCCATGCCCAGCCTGATATTTTGCAATAATAAAGTGATATTTCAATAGAAAGGGATAGAGTAATATGAAATGTAAGGTAAAAAAACTAATAAGTATAGTCTTGTCTATGGCGTTGGTAATGACCTCTGTGCTCGTACAGGAAATTCATAGTCAGGCTGCGAAAGGTCCTATCGAAAATGATAGCGTTGAGCGTGGCACCTATGGTGATGAGAAAACAATTAATTATCTTTATTATAGAGATAATGGAGCATTGGTGCATGAGTCTTTTTTGATTTTAGACGGAACAGGGGTTATGCCGGATATATCTTCCTATGATGATGTGGAGGATGAGGATGATCTTTATGACGGTTATGCGAAGTTCTTATATGATATGCAGGGATGGTATGGAGCCAGTCTTGCAGAGAGACATACAGAGGAGGCTACTGCTGCCTACGGTCATGACAACTGGAAGTCTTTGGGAACCGGTCTTGAAATTGATGAGATTTTAGTAGGAGGGGAAATTTCAAATATTGGAGCATATACCTTCCTTGATGTACAGAGTCCTGATACAATACGGTTGGGGAAAAATGTTACCACTATCGGCAAATGGGCTTTTGCGGAGGGCATACATTATATAAAATCTTTTTACATCTATGGAGAGATTGAATCCATTGGCGAGATGGCTTTTGATTGGGTAAGTACATGCCAGTTTTATGTTGCAAGTCAAAAGACAGCTGCAGCTTTGGTAAGTGCAGGTATCAAAGAGGCCAACATACACACCGACCTTACCATGGATGACACCCCATTACGGATTGCCCTAAAAAAATGTTTTGTCGAGCAGAAAGAACATCCAGATGGGGAAGGTTATACCATAGGAAGCTGGAAAGAGTTGACCAGTAAAATGGAGGAAGGTCAGGAACTTCTGGACGCGATTGACGAAGGAACGGCAGAAACCACAGAGACTGAGATTAATGACAAGGCGGCTGCCATTGAAACGGCAATAAGCGGACTGTTATCTTCCAAAGTGTTAGATGAAGCCATTGCCAAGGCAGAAAAATTGACAGCGGATGATTATACTGCTGACAGCTGGGCTGTATTGCAGGAAGCTGTAGGGGCTGGAAAGGCCGGAATGAATACAGCGAAAACCCAGGATGACATTGATGAATTAGTATCTGCGATTGAAGAAGCAATCGAAGCGTTAGAGGACTATGTCGAATCGACACCAACGCCAGAGCCAACAGCAGTACCGACAGCGGAGCCAACAGCAAAACCAACGGCAGAGCCAACAGCAAAACCGACGGCAGAGCCAACAGCAAAACCAACGGCAGGGCCAACAGCAAAACCGACAGCAGGGCCAACAGCAAAACCAACGGCAACACCAACCGCACAGCCAACAGTAACAGCAGCACCAGCAAAGATAGGCGCCAAGCTCACTTCCGGTAACTTTGTTTACAAGGTGACAAAGACGGCTACGGCGAAGACATCCGGTGCGTTGACAGTTACTGCTTTGTCTAAGGCGGGTAAGAAAGCAGGCAAGTTGTCTGTTTTGGCAACAGCAACCATTGATGGCTATACGTATAAAGTAACAAAACTGGGCAGCAATGCGTTGAAAGATGCAGCGGCAAAAAGTGTTACACTTGGCAAAAATATTACTGCTATCCCGAAAGGAGCATTTTCAGGTTGTAAGAAACTGAGCACCTTGACAGTTAATGCTAAGCTTAAATCTGTTAAGAAGGGCGCTTTCAAGGGGTGTAAGAAAAAAATTAAGGTTAAGGGCGGCGATAAGAAAACAAGAAAGGGTAACATTGCAAAGTTAAAGAAGAGCGGTTATAAGAAATTTAAATAATTAATATTCTTCCTTGTATAATTCCTGGTTTGACACAGGAATATGCCGAAGAGGGGCTGTTGCAGCGTAGACGAAACATCCGCTGCGATGGCTCCTTTTTTTCTTTGACAATTCATTTTAGTTCTCCTTTAATATGATGACTTAATATATAGTACTATAAAATATAGTAGTTGCGGCGCAAGAGTTATAGTACTATAATTTGTAGTAGTTGTCAAGAGTGGATTATCTGTATGATGAGTATACTTTTCAGATAGCGGATAATAGGGCAGTTGATTTTATTTTGTAAATTTCATTGCAAGAGAAAGAGAGAGTTTAAATGGCGACCATTGATTTGATTGTGTTGGGAATATTAAAAAAGGAATCTTTAAGTGCGTACGATATTCAAAAGCTGGTAGAATATCGAAATATCTCAAAATGGGTAAAAATCAGCACACCGTCTATTTATAAAAAGGTGCTTCAATTAGAGGAAAAGGGTCTTATTTCAAGCCATATGGAAAAGAATGGGAAAATGCCAGAGAAGGCAGTATATACCTTGACAGATGCAGGAAAAGAAGAGTTTGAAAACTTGATGCTTGAAATATCCTGCAAGCCGATTAATATTTTTTTAGATTTTAATGCAGTCATCGTTAATTTGGAGAGCATGCCGAAGAAAAGACGAAAAAAGTGTCTGAACAATATTGAAGACAGTATAAGGGCACTAAAAACCAGGCTTAAAGAAAATATTGCACTGAAAGAACAAGATGTGGAAGTTCCTGCTATGGGCATGGCAGTTTTGCGCCAGCAGTTTTTGCTGGCACAGGCAATGGAAGAATGGATTGCTTCGTTGAAAAAGAAATCGTAAAAGGAGGAAAT
>CAZSGT010000099.1:0-6536 GCA_964606215.1 uncultured Lachnospiraceae bacterium | reverse complement strand
AGGATGCAGAAATGCGACGAAAAAAGCAATCGAGATGGCAAAGGAAAGCGGAGCAATTCTTTCTTTTGACCCGAATTTGAGAGAACCGTTGTGGGATTCACTGGATGCTGCCAAAGAGCAGGTTTTGTATGGGTTGTCCAAGTGCGATATCCTGAAGATTTCTGACAATGAGATTGTATGGCTGACTGGTGAGGAGGACTATGCCCAGGGTGTGAACTGGATAAAGGAGCGATATGATATTTCCTTGATTCTGGTTTCTCTCGGACGGGAGGGAAGCATGGCGTTTAGCGGCAGCAATACAGCGCTTGTAAAGCCGTTTTTACAGGAAAATACCATCGAGACCACCGGTGCGGGGGATACGTTCCTTGCTGGGATTCTTCATTATGTTCTGGATAACGGCATGCAGGATTACAGCGAAGCGCAGATGACTGAAATGCTCACCTTTGCCAATGCCGGCGCTTCCCTTATCACCACGAGAAAAGGGGCGCTCCGGGTTATGCCGGAAAAAAAAGAGGTTGCCGCCCTTGTGAATACCCGAAAGTAGTTATTCCTCTGTGCCAAAATGGGAGCGCCACCATTCACCGATATGGGTATCAAATATAATTCCAGTATTTGTATCGTCAGTAAATAAAGCTTGATAGGTTTCTTCCGGCAGGGCATTTTCCAGTTTTTCTTTGGACTCCTCCGGGACAACAGCGGTGGTCTCATCGACAAAACAGAGGGAGGGGAATAGTACGCACCACCAGTTGTGTCCAGCTGCCTCGCCGATGCAGATGCGCAGGGCTTCATATTTTCCCGCGGGAAATGTCATGTCGCCGTAGGTTTTTTCAGGGAAATATGTGTGTTCCAAGCCTACCGTTACATTGTAATCATACCCCCGTTCCCGGATGACGGAACGGGCGGTATTTGTCAGTTCAGGCTGGCATTCCAACAGAATGCTTCTTGCCTGGGCAAGTTCATGGACATCTTTTAATTTTTCCTGCATGTATGCCACCACTTCGTCCCGCACGGCAAGTTTCAGATTCTGGTCTTCTTCGGAATCGCTGTTTGCCAGCACGTGGAATCGTATAATCTCACCAGCAATGGTTTCCTCGGTTTCGATTTGTTTTCTGGCGCCTGCCAGGCAGACCCACAGAAATGTAACAGAAAGAATCAGAATAATCCACAGCTTGTTTTCATAGTTTTTATTGTACATATGTAGTCACCTCGTTTTATTTTTGTCCTCGCAGAGGCAATGGTAAGTGCGTGCCTGTGCTGGTTATTTCCATGTTTGCCGGATTTTTATAGATTTATACAGAAATCAAAAAATTTTTCCGATATTATTTACGTGTAGTCCTCCAATTGGCATGGGGGCTTCTAAAATTCTTACGTTTTCCTTACATTTACGTGAAAAATTACCTAAATGCGTGCATTCCGCAGTTTTTTATAGTATAATTGAAAACGCAAGCAGGCTTGCGCTTGGCTCATTGCATGCGCGAGAATAAACGGGAGGTGTTAATTTGGCGCGGAATAAAAAACCAAAAGGGCCGGTACGGCGAGTAGTATCTCTTACGTTTAAGATTTTTTTATTGTTGACGCTTTTAGCTGTCTTAACGGTTTTGATAGTATTTTATGTAAAATATGGTGATGATATTTTGCAGATGCAAAAGGACGCTAAGGAGTTGGTGGCGAATTCCACGGAAGATACGTTCCGGCAGTCGGAGACCAGTCTGGTGTATGATTCTAACGGAAAACTATTATCCGTGTTGAAGGGCGAAAAGGATTCCTATTATATTACCATTGATGAGATTCCGCTGGAAGTGCAGGACGCCATGATATCTACGGAGGACAGGAAATTTTATAAACATAAGGGTATTGATATTGAGGGTATTGCAAGAGCCGGTTATATGCTGGTGAAAAATAAGGGCATTACCCAGGGCGGCAGTACCATTACGCAGCAGTTGGTGAAGAATGTATTTTTAACCCAGGAAAAGACCTGGACCCGTAAGGTTAAGGAAATGTTTTGTGCTCTGGAATTGGAAAAGAAGTATACCAAAGAGCAAATCCTGGAGTTTTACTTAAACAATATTTATTTTGCCAACGGATATTACGGCATTGAGGCGGCGGCGAAGGGATATTTTAACAAATCCTGTAAGGATTTGGACTTGTCGGAGCTTGTATTTTTGTGTGCAATTCCCAATAACCCATCCCTGTACGACCCATTGATAAATTTTGACAAAACCATGGAGCACCGGAACCTGATGCTGGACCAGATGCTGGAGGAGAAGAAGATTACCAATACCCAGTACAGCGATGCAGTCAACGGCACCATTAAGCTGGAGCAGAGCAAGAATTTGAAACAGCGCAATTACGTTGAGACATATGTTGAGCACTGTGCAACGGAAGCGTTAATGCAAAATCAGGGCTTCCAGTTCCGCAATACATTTAAGGGAGAGGCGGACCAGGCTGCTTATGAGGCGGACTACAACGCCCTGTATGCGGAGTGCAATGCTTCCCTGTACAGCGGAGGATACCGTATTTATACATCTATCAATAAAAAGAAACAGAAATTACTGCAGGAGGCAGTGGATAATACACTGGCGAATTTTACCACCAAGTCGGATGAAGGTGTATACGAATTTCAGGGAGCAGCCACTTGTATTGATAATAACACCGGGCGTGTGGTGGCGATTGTAGGCGGACGTACCCAGAAAAAACTGGGCTATACGTTGAACCGTGCATTCCAGAGTTACCGGCAGCCGGGAAGCTCCTTTAAGCCCATCGCCGTATATACGCCGGCATTGGAGAGGGGTTATACACCGGATACCATTGTTGTGGATGAAAAATTGAAAGAAAAAGATGCTCCAAAGAATTCCAACGGCACATATAAGGGAGCGATAACGCTGCGAGTTGCACTGGAAAATTCAATCAATACCATTGCATGGAAGATTTTTAAGGAACTGACGCCCAAGACCGGTTTGTCATATCCTCTGAAGATGGGATTCCGTAACATTGTTTCCACGGACTACATTCCGGCAGCGTCTCTGGGTGGTCTCACAAATGGCACCAACACACTGGAGATGGCGGGAGCATACTCAACGCTGGTAAACGACGGTGTGTACAGACAGCCCACATGTATTAAGAAAATAACCGATGCCGACGGCAATATGGTAGTTTCCGGCAAAAAAGAGAAAG
Source organism: uncultured Lachnospiraceae bacterium (assembly GCA_964606215.1). Lineage (GTDB taxonomy): Bacteria > Bacillota > Clostridia > Lachnospirales > Lachnospiraceae > CAZSGT01. The sequence continues at coordinate 3,362 of CAZSGT010000099.1, read as the reverse complement.
TAAATGTATATAAAAAGAATGCGGCACGGATGATGGTGGATATGATGCAGGGTGTACTGACGAAGGGAACCGGAAGGGGACTGAGTTTGTCAAATATGCCAGCTGCAGCCAAAACCGGTACGACCAATGATGGAAAAGACGGCTGGTTCTGTGGATTTACACCCTACTATACAACTTGTGTGTGGGTAGGATTCGATATTCCCCGGACTTTGGAGGATTTATATGGAGCCACATATCCGGGCACAATATGGAACACATTTATGGAGCAGATTCATCAGGGAAAAGAGTACAAGAAGTTTGAAGAGTATGATGAGACGGAGAGCACCAAGGATGAGGCGAAGCGCCCAGAGAAGACAGAAAAGCCGGAGAAAGACGATGAATTTGACAAGAAGGATGATGAGCTTCTGGATACACCGGAGCCCGAGCCTACCGACGACTGGTATGTGGACCCCGAGCCTACCGATGTGCCTATAGACGATACGCCAACAACACCGCCGGATAGCAATACCCCTGCGGACCCGAATCCTACCGATAGTGGTGGCGGAGACGAAGGCGGTGGAGAAGAGGGTGGCGTCAGCGGTGAGTTTTAAAAGCCACAGGTGATGAAGCTGTAATAGGAGATTTATAAGCATAACGAAGGCTGTCACGTTTCGTGAGACGGCTTCGGGATGGCTTATTGTACAATATGAGGGTGTCCCTCTCTATGACGTTAATCAGCCATAGAGAGGGACACCCTCATTGTCTTTCTCTTTATATATTGTCTTATACCTGGTCGTATTTTCTTAACACATCGTGAATGCGTTCTGCAGGATTCAAAAATTCGCTGATGGACTGATCGTGATTCAATGTGTCGATGAGAAGTGCAATGTATTTACTCATATCTACACTGATATAGTAATCACGGCTCAAAACTTCCTGGGGCTGGTATACAAGGTTCGTGGTAAGAACCCGGTATATGAGACCGGATTCCACTGCCTTGTCAAAGCATTTCATGCCGTTTGTAAACAATCCAAAGGTAGCGGCAACGAAGATGCGGTTTGCCTTGCGCCGTTTTAACTCGGTAGCTACATCAATCATGCTTTCTCCGGAAGAAATCATATCATCTACAATAATAACATCTTTGCCTTCCAAATCTGCTCCCAGAAACTCGTGGGCGATAATCGGATTGCGTCCGTCTACGATGCGGGTGTAATCTCTGCGCTTATAAAACATTCCGGCGTCAATTCCCAGCACGTTGGCATAGTAGACAGCTCGTCCCAGTGCGCCTTCGTCCGGGCTGATAACCATCAGGTGTTCTGCGTTCATCTGGATATCCGGTACGTTTTTCAGCAGCGCCTTGATAAACTGGTAAGTTGGCTGCACTGTCTCAAAACTATTGAGAGGAATGGCGTTTTGTACACGGGGGTCGTGGGCGTCAAAGGTAATGATACTCTCCACACCCATATGTGTCAGTTCCTGCAGTGCCAGCGCACAGTCCAGAGATTCTCTGGCACTTCTGCGGTGCTGTCTGCTTTCATATAAAAACGGCATGATGACTGTGATTCGTCTTGCTTTACCGCCAACGGCAGCAATCACGCGCTTCAAATCCTGATAATGGTCGTCGGGGGACATGTGGTTCACCTGTCCGCACATTTTATAAGTAAGGCTGTGATTGCACACATCTACCAGAAGATATAAGTCAGAACCCCGGACAGACTCGCGAATCAGTCCTTTTGCTTCTCCAGAGCCAAATCTGGGACAGGCAACATCTACCAGATAAGAATCTCTTGCATAATCTGCCATAGAGATTGTTGCGTTGTGGATATTGCTGCGTTCATTCCGCCAGTCTGTGATGTAATCATCTACCATTTTGCCCATCTGGGAACAGCTTTCCAAGGCAACAATGCCTAGATTTCCCACAGGAATCGTTTGAACCAGTTTGTCGTGTCGTTTCATAGTAAGCCTCATTTCTTTCTGCATTTGCACGTTTGCGGTTGCGTTAAGTTATGTATTTATTCAAAAGCCTTCTGCACCCGGATGTCATCACCATATATTTTCAGGAATTTATAATTTGTAATGCGGGAAAAAATGCGTTCGCTGTAGCGTTCCCGCAGCTCATCAAAAGATAAATTCGTAGAGATGATGACGGATTTATGGTGCAGATGGCGTTCTTCCATAAAGTAGTAGAGCTGGGAAATGGTAAAGCTGTTGGTAAGCTCCGTTCCCAAATCATCGATAATTAGCAAATCACACTCCAGGATGTGGCGTATCTGGGTAGAAGATATGGTATCTTCTTCATTCTTGCCAAATTTGTGCTTTTCTAATATATCGTATAACTCCAATGCAGTGAGGTAAATCACTGTGTGGTAGGTATCCATCAGTTCTTTGGCAATACAGTGGCTCAAGAATGTCTTGCCAACGCCGGTATTACCGTAAAATAACAGGTTGTCATCGTGGTCGTCAAACTCTTCCACATATTTTTCGCAAAGAGAAACTACTTTGCGGATATTATCCAAGGGGGAGAGAGAGGTGGCTGGATCAATTTCTCCATCCGAATAATAATCATACGAGAAATGCTCAAAATTTTCAACCTTTAAAATATCCTTCATGCCAGAACCATTGTATATCGCATCTGCAATTCGCTGTTTCAGGCAATGGCAGCGTCCGTCAGGGGTAAATCCGGTATCGTGGCAGTCCGGACAGTCATAGATGGGAGAGAGATAATCTGCCGGGTAGCCGTGTTCCTTCAAAAGAGCAGCTTTTTCTTCGCTCAATGCATGGATTTTCCGGATATATTCGGGGGAAGAGCTGTCCTGTGTGGAATCCTCCTGCAAAGCACGGAGCGCCTCTTTGGTCGCCTCGGAAGCAAAGGCTGCCCGAAGTTCCCGGTAGGCAGGAATCGTCGTTTCAATCTCCCGGTTCCGTCTCTCGATAATCTGCTGGTTCTTCATCCGAAGAGTATCATACTCCCTCAAAATTTCGCTGAAATATCCCTGATTCATGAAAGGGCTCCTCTCTTACGCAACAGCTTCTGTTCCAGACTGCTTACCTCCTGTGAGGACATATCTCTTTGTGGAAAAGAATTAAACTGGTTTTGTGCGGATTTTGTATGTTCCTTCCCCGCTCCGCTCCGAAAAGCCTTTACGTTACCGCCCTGGTTCTTGGCAACAGTAAAAGATTTATCCAATGCTTCGATATCGGCGGGGGTCCGGACATTATTTTCGTGCCAGTTCTTAAGAATGCTTTCGGTATATTCAAAAGAGGGTTTTCCAATTTGGAGCATCGTACGGTTGCACGCTTCCACCACAATCGTGGCGGGAAACCTGTATGTCTTTGTCCCTGTATCAATAAATTTTTTCTCAACTGTACCCAAATCTCTGTCT
>CAZSGT010000098.1:0-6552 GCA_964606215.1 uncultured Lachnospiraceae bacterium | reverse complement strand
GTGATGGACATGGCGGGGTTTTCCAGGTCCTGAGCCACCAGCTCCGCGCTGTGAAAGGGCTTTGCCACATAGTCGTCAGCACCCATGGTAAGACCGGAAACCAAATCGCTCTCCTCTGTCTTTGCAGACAAAATAATCACCGGTACATTTTTGTTTTCCCGAATCTTCATCAGGGTAGACAATCCATTTAACTTTGGCATCATCACATCCAGCAAAATCAAATCCACGTCCTGCTCCATGACAATCTCAAGAGCTTCCAGACCGTCATATGCTTTCAGCACCAAATAATCTTCCATCTGCAGGATTTTTTCGATTGCCCCCACAATCTCCCGGTCATCATCCACCACCAAAATCCTATGCTGTTCCATATACTCCTCCATTCTGCGGCCCGCCTTCTCCGGCAAATTCCACGTTCGATACTACCCTGGCAACCAGGTATCAAAATAACAATTGCAAGATAGAGCTTCGCAAGCCATCCTGTGTAATACGATGATTCTATATTACAAGTCGTTTCTTACAAAGAATCCATACTATTTCTTAAAAAATTCTGACAGAAACCCAGTCATCTGTCAATGCATGCCGGTATATTTCCACGTAGCAGCGTTCTGAAAAGGGAAAAAATTATTTATACTTTTCCTGCAACACCTGCAGGCGGGTCTGCTGCACCGCCAGTTCCTGCTGCAGCTTTGCATACTCCTGCCTTGCCCCCGCAGTCTGTATGTGAACATAAAAGGAAAATATCAGCAAAAGCACGCTGATTCCCAACATGATTCTCCTCTGTATCTGCCGCTGTCTCTTCTCTCTGTAAATCTCAAATCTCTCTCTGTATGTCATACTGCAATCCCTCCATCCGGACTATGTCCTATTTTGTTCTCACAACAAGCGCTGTCACGCTGTGCGTTTCAACTTATTGTCAGTATAACATTTTAGGTGTCCCTTAGTACGGACACCTAAATTTTATATGTAATATTCCTCCCGACTGCCTTTATCCACAGGAAAACAGCTGCTTCGTATCATCAATTTTCCCTCTGCTCTTTCAATACCTCGTTCATGCTTCCTGTGCGGTAACCCGCCAAATCCATGGTAACATATGTAAATCCGGACTCCTTCAAAACCTGTACAATCTTCTGGCAGTGTTCCGGCTTTGTCAGCACCGGAAACGCCGCCGGCGGTACCTCGATTCTGGCAAGGTCGCCGTGGACCCGGACCCGGAACTGTCCAAATCCCATATCCATAAGCATCTGCTCCGCCCGTTCCACCACGCCAAGAATCTCCTCAGATATTCTCTGCCCATATGCAAAACGGGAGGCAAGGCAGGCAAAGGAAGGCTTATCCCATGTTCCAAGTCCCAGATATTTAGATAATACCCGGATATCCTCCTTTGTCAGTCCACAGTCCTTCAGAGGACTTTTTATTCCAAGCTCTTTCACCGCCTGCATACCCGGTCTGTAATCTCCCAGGTCATCCACATTGGAGCCCTCTACTACGTATTCCGCATTGTGCTCTCTGGCAGCTTCCATCATCTTCCCAAACAAAACCTTTTTGCACAGATAACAGCGATTCGTGGGATTCTGGGCAAATCCGTCAATCTGCGAAATTTCAATATCACAAAAGTACTGGCGGATTCCCTCCCTCCGGCAAAACTCCACTGTCTCCTCCGTCTCCCGCCGGGGCACAAAGGGTGCTTTCACCGTCAGGGCAATGACACCATCGCCCAGCTCATCCCATGCAGTTTTTAACAGAAAGGTAGAATCCACTCCTGCTGAAAAGGCCACTGCCACCGAGCCGAGCTCCCGCAGATATGCTCTCAATGCACGATATTTATCAAACTGCCCCTCCGTGGGTCCCTCTGCTCTCATCATATATCCTCTTCTCTCCTTTTAATGTGGTTCGTTCCTAAGAAAGAGTTTCGCTTGCGAAACTCTCGCGCTGGTGCACGATATCCAGTGGATATCGGTTCTGCACGGACCGAAGTGAAACGTAGACGCGGTCGCAAAAGCGACATTTTCCTATTCGCGCGAGTGCGCATTCTCGCGGAGCGTTTTTTCTATAGAAAAAACGCTATTGTTTCATGGCATCCACCGCCACTGCCCCATCTGCCACCGCCGTCACAATCTGACGCAGTTTCTTGGTCCGCACATCCCCGGCCGCAAAGATCCCCTCTGCACTGGTTACACAGTCTTCCCCGGCAACGATATATCCAGCTTCATCTAATTTCAAAATGTCCTTTACCATATCTGTCTCCGGCTCCATCCCCACCGCAATAAATACCCCGGAGACTGCCAGTTCCCGTTTCTCCTTCTGCGCCGTATCCTCCAGCAGAATTTTCTCTACGCTTCCCTCACCGCAGATTTCCGTAATCTCATGGCAGGGCAGAAATTCTATATTTTCCGTGGCAAGGACCTGCTGTTGCAGGATTTTGGCTCCCCGCAGTTCCTGCCTTCTGTGAATGAGATACACTTTTTCACAGAGCTTTGCAAGATATCTGGCATCCTCCAATGCCACATCTCCGCCGCCCACCACCGCAGCCACTTTGCCCTTAAAAAAAGCTCCGTCGCAGGTTGCACAGTAGGACACGCCCATGCCCTGCAGCCGCTCCTCTCCCGGCACTCCTAACTTCCTGTGCTTTGCCCCGGTGGCAATCAGCACATTTTTAGCCTGCATCACCTGTCCGTCCTGTAAATGTACCTGCCAGCCGCCCTCCTGACTTTCCAGGGAGACAGCTTCCCCCACCACAAAAGGCACCCCCAGTGCATCCGCATGCTCCCGGAATTTCATCCCCATCTCATATCCTCCCAGCCCATACATCCCCAGATAATTATCTACCTGCTCTGTATTGATAACCTGCCCTCCGCTAAACATCTGCTTTTCAATTACCACCACGTCCATCATGGCGCGCATGGCATACACTGCTGCAGACAGCCCTGCCGGTCCGCTTCCAATAATAATTAAGTCTTTCATGCACTACCCCTTTCTGCCATCGGAATATCCATGATAGCATCCCCCAAATCCCAAAATATATTCTTTTCCATCCACATTGTATATATATATGCACCTTCTGCCCTGTCCATAAACATCGGGATTTCTCCCACTGCAGACTGATACAGATAACGAAGGCATTCTCCTTCTTTATTATTCTATAATGATACGTTCTTCCGTTACCGGTTTCCCCTCCCCAGCGTGAAATGCCTTAAGAATTGGATTCTGGCTGTCTGCCAGGGAAAGCACCAGATAAACCAGGCTGCTGTCACAGGCATACCGGATATCCTCCCTGGACAATTTCGCCGGTGACTTTGGATGGGAATGGAAATTTCCCAGCAATTCCATGCCATGGGCACGCATATCCCGCACCGCGGCAAACTGTTCGGCCGGCTCCATGAAAAAACGGGTCCGTTCCCTATCCTTGTTCGTCATCAGATAGATGCGTTTCACATACCATACATCTCCCTCTTTTACTCCCCCAATAAGGCCACAGCCTTCCATGGGCAGTTCCCCCACGCAATGGGCAATAATTTTTTCATAATCTGCCTTCGTCATATATAACATTGCCATTTCCTCAAATCATAGCAAACCTTCATTTTTCTGTCTATTTCACCGGTTACCACAGACTGGACAATCCCCGGTATCCTCCGGCAGCTGCACCGTGCGAAACTCCATCCTGAGTGCATCGTAAGTCAGAAGCCTGCCTGTCAGCAAATCTCCTGCACCCAGAAGATATTTCACCGCTTCCATGGCCTGCAGGCTTCCCATGACTCCCGCCATGGCGCCAATGATTCCAACCTGTCTGCATGACGGCACTTCACCTTCTTCCGGTGGAGCCTGGAAGATACAACGGTAACAGGGACCACGCCCCGGCACATAAGTCATAATTTGTCCCTGGAACCGGGAAATACCTGCGTGGCAGAACGGTTTTCTCCCTTTGACGCAGGCGTCGTTTATAAGAAATTTTGCCGGAAAATTATCGGTTCCGTCTATGATAAAGTCATAGTCTGCAATGATATCCATAATATTTTCTTCCGTCAGAAACACCGGGTATGTATGCACGGTCACATCCGGATTCATATCAGAAATCGTTTCTTTGGCAGACTGGACCTTTGCCTTGCCCACATCCTTTGTTCCATGCATAATCTGACGCTGCAGGTTTGATGCATCCACCGCGTCCGCATCCGCAATACCCATACAGCCCACACCTGCCGCCGCCAGGTACATTGCCACCGCAGAGCCAAGACCTCCCGCTCCCACAATAAGCACCTTTCCCGCCAACAGCCGTTCCTGTCCCTCTATGCCCACCTCCTGCAAGGCAATATGCCTCGCATAACGTTCCGCCTGTTCTTTCGCCAACGCCATCTATATCGTCCCCTTAATACACGGAAGGAGACATCTGCGCAGTCTGCGGTGTCTCCAAATCCGTAACTTTTATTTCACTAAGCTGTCTCGCCAAAATCTGTCCTGTGGAAAAAATATTTTTCCCTCAATCTACGTGCTAGAATGTAAACTTATCTGCAAAGTAGGCAGATAAATCTTCAATCTTAATGCGCTCCTGCTCCATAGAGTCCCTGTCACGGACAGTCACTGCACCATCCTCCTCGGACTCAAAATCATAGGTTACACAGAACGGTGTACCAATCTCATCCTGTCTGCGGTAACGCTTGCCGATATTTCCACGGTCATCGTACTCACAATTATACAGTTTGGATAACTCTTCGTACACTTTGCCTGCGCCGTCCGCCAGCTTTTTGGAAAGAGGCAGCACACCAATCTTAACCGGAGCCAATGCGGGATGGAACCGAAGTACCGTACGCATATCACCGCCCTCTAACTCTTCCTCGTCATATGCTCCGCAGAGGAACGCCAGCGTCACACGGTCTGCCCCCAGTGAAGGCTCAATCACATATGGAATATATTTTTCGTTCTTGCTGTCATCAAAGTAAGACATATCCTCTTTGGACACATTCTGGTGCTGTGTCAAATCGTAATCCGTCCGGTCTGCGATTCCCCAAAGCTCTCCCCATCCAAATGGGAATAAAAACTCGATATCGGAGGTTGCCTTGCTGTAGAAAGAAAGCTCTTCCTTTTCGTGGTCTCTTACCCGCATCTCTTCTTCTTTCATGCCGAGAGACTTTAACCAGTTGATACAATAGTCTTTCCAGTATGCAAACCACTCCAAATCTGTATCCGGCTCACAGAAAAATTCCAGCTCCATCTGCTCAAACTCTCTGGTACGGAAAGTAAAGTTTCCCGGTGTAATCTCATTTCGGAATGATTTACCAATCTGACCGATACCAAAAGGAATCTTTTTGCGGGAGGTTCTCTGCACGTTTTTAAAGTTTACAAAGATACCCTGTGCCGTCTCCGGACGAAGATACACAACGTTCTTGCTGTCCTCCGTCACGCCCTGAAAGGTCTTAAACATCAGGTTAAATTCACGGATATCTGTAAAGTTCTGCTTGCCGCAGCTGGGGCAGCAGATATTGTTTTCTTCTATGTAACTCTTCATCTGCTCATGGCTCCAGGCGTCCACACTGCCCTCCGGGGTAATGCCGTTGTCCTCCATGTAGTTTTCAATAACCTGGTCAGCGCGGAACCGCTCGTGGCAGTCCTTACAGTCCATCAACGGATCCGAAAAGCTTCCCAGATGTCCGGAAGCTACCCATGTCTGGGGATTCATCAAAATCGCACAGTCCACACCTACATTGTAGGGGTTCTCACGGATAAACTTCTGCCACCATGCTTTTTTTACATTGTTTTTCAGCTCCACACCAAGGTTACCATAGTCCCATGTATTGGCCAGGCCTCCGTAAATCTCTGAACCGGGATAAATAAATCCCCTCGCCTTTGACAGTGCAATAATTTTGTCCATTGTCTTTTCCATTTCTTCCTCCATTCCAAAGGGCTCCACGCCGCTTTACTTAAATATTATGACGGAGTACTCCCCGGCTTTCGGGGTAGATTCCATCTCATTTTCTTTAATATACGCACCACCCGTATAATATTTCACTTTGCCGTCCACCTTTACGTGCATCTTCTCTGATACGCACACCAGCGTATAATTCTCCGGCTTGTCGATATCCTTCAGGCTGGTTTCTTCGTCCTGGGTGGAGCGGACCGTTTCCGGCAATGAAATATCCTGGGTTTTCAATGCATCCGCCAGATTGTATACAACAATATCTGCTCCCAGAAAATCATTGTACACCTCTGCATTGGGAAAATTCATAATCATCTTTGCCTCTCCACCCTTACAGTAAAGCTTATCCAGCTCAATTTCCGTTCTTTCTGCTTCGTTGTACCCTTCTATCTGCTCTTTGGAAAATGCTTCCAAATCATCCTTGTCATAATAATCTTTGTCAAAGCTTTCCACAAACCCGGCCTGCAGCGAACCATCCGCATTTACCAGCAAAGTGGTGGTATCCATGTCTCCAACCGATAAGGAACCTCCAGTCCCGCAGCCTGCAATAGCCACACTCATAGCAAGCAGTACTGCACACAGCAATTTCTTTCGCATCGTACCTGTCCTTTCTTTTGTACTTATTGCCACATGTATACGAATATATC
>CAZSGT010000097.1:0-6584 GCA_964606215.1 uncultured Lachnospiraceae bacterium | reverse complement strand
GTACTCCCTGTTCCCATACACCCTCTAATACTGCCGCATCAAAATCCTTTTTCATATAAAGCAATAATCCTGCCCTGTCGTCAAAAGCATCCCTTTTAGCAATTTCCCCCACCTCCTCCTCTGTCAGCTCACTGACATCCGCACGGCAAAGGGAAAACATGCCGGTTGCCGCCATCTGCTTTAATACATATTCCGACAATTCAGAGTTGGACGCATCATATACTTTTATGATACAAGCCGATGTGTCGCCTAAATAAACGGCTCTTTTCGTATAATCCTTTAATTCCAGAATGGTTTCTTTCTCGGAATTATCTATATATATTGTATGATCCGTTTTTATACCCAGAATAAATGCGGATATTGCCGGGGTTACTATAAGAAAAAACAAAAATCCTTTATTTCTTAATAACAATTTGAGGTTCATTTTCATTAATGCTATCATGCTCTGCCTCTCTTTCTGATACTGCCTGCAAATATAGCAATTGCAGAGCAGGCCAAAGTAATTGCCAAGGAATACCACACAGCGCTGGCTGCATAATTACTTTTACCCATGCAGGACAGCTCTACCAGTGCCCGGTTGCCGTGGTAAATTGGCGACAAATGTTTCAGTGTATCCGATATGCTTGAGAACATATAGCTTTCAAAACTACCGCCAAAGAATCCCATAAACCAAACAATGGTAAATTCTGTAATAATGGTAATGACCAGGCTGTCTGAAATACTGTAAAGCATCATTCCCAGTGCAGTTCCTGCCAATATCATCATGAAAACAATGAGTATGGATAAAACAGGATTCCCCCAATGTATGTCATAAAGAAATATGGTAATTGCAGTTGCAACCGCCATACTGGCTGCCACCGTCAAGGTGGTGGGAATAAATTTTCCCAGATAATTCTGTGTTTCAGATATGTTGGAAACCTGAAATCTTCGCACAATTCCATATTTCTTTTCCGTGCTTAGGATTCCGGTTGCACATATTATTCCACACCAGCAAAAGTATGCGATATAAATAATACCATAATAGTCCCTGGCATTCACTGCAGGCATAAATTTTAATTCTTGTACCGGCAAAACAATATCCTCATGCTTCTGCATCTGCAGGGAAGCATTTACCCCTGTATTCATTACTCTGTTCATAAAGTATTCCAGGGTAATCCCTTCCACCTCGTAATCCGCACTCTTATATACCACATAGGTATTCTCCACAAACTCCACAAATCCTGCAAGTTGGTTTTTTTCCATAACATCCTCTATTTCGCCTTCCGGATATTCGTAAAAAAGAATGCCAGTTTCTTCTCCCGCAGCTTTGGCGTTCTCAATCATCACGGAATTTTCCGCCATGTCCTGCACCCTGTATTCCACCGTAAATTCATCCACTGCTTCATAGGACTTCATCAATTCAGAAAACGCACTGGATAATACCATAATAACCAGAACCGGGCCCAGCAGCATGACAATGACGCTCCAGGTGTTTCGGAACATAAGTTTAAAATTGTTTTTTATCAAATAACGAATCATATTTCGCCTCCATATTGCGGCTTTTTGGTACTATTCCGCATAATCTCTAAGTTTCTTGCCCGTCAATGTCAGGAAAACTTCTTCTAACGTAATATTTTCATCATTGCTATTCACAAGCTTTTTTAACTCTTCGCTGGTTCCGCATGCAATAATCTTTCCGTTATCCATGATGGCAATTCGGGTACAGAGCGCTTCCACTTCTTCCATATAATGGCTTGTGTAAATGACCGTAGCCCCGTTCTTGTTGGATTCCTTAATCTTATCCAGAATAAAGTTTCTGGACTGGGGGTCAATACCTACGGTAGGCTCATCAAATATCAGCAATTCCGGATTGTGACCAAGAGCACAGGCAATGTTTAATCTTCTTTTCATACCACCGGAAAAATTTTTGGCAAATTCCTGCCTGCGCTCTAACAAACCAACATACTCCAAAGAGGAATTTACTGCATTTTTTAATTGCTGTCCCTTTATTCCGTAAAGGGAAGTAAATAATTCCACGTTTTCCCAGGCTTTAAGATTTCCATGAATGGCGAGCTCCTGGGGAATGTAACCAATTTTATGGATGACATCCTTTTTCTGTTTCCAGGGATTTTTTCCCAGCAATGTAATCTCGCCAGCCGTTGGACGCACAATGGAACAAATCATGTTCATGGTGGTACTCTTACCTGCTCCATTGGGGCCCAGAAGTCCAAATATCTCACCTTTTCGGATTTCGATATTTAAATTGTCAACAACTACCTTATTGTTGTATTTTTTTGTTAAATCTTTGGTTTTTAAAATAATATCTTCCATTGCTATCCTCCATGCTGCTTTTTTACAATAACATCTTATCAGGTAGAGGAACAGTGCGGTAGTGAAAAAAGAAATATTTTGCATATGACTTTTGTCATATGTCAGTGAAATCTTAATCTTTTCACCAATGGCGGCGTGCAGTATTAAAATTTCTGCTTGACATTTTGTCACAGATTCATTAGTATAGAGAGCAAAGATGAAATAATGCAAAGTTGCTTATATAGAAAGAGCGTTGAAGAAGAGGAGTAGGTGTGCGAGCATCCCAGAGAGAATGTCCGGATGAGTTCCGTGCTGTGAGACATTCGTTGCAGACCACATTGAAGGTAGCTTCCAAGCTGCATCCTTGAAGGAATACTGTGTAGAGGATGCCGGGATGTCCCGTTACAGACCAGAGGCATACGTTTGTGTGCAAATAAAGGTGGTACCACGGCTTTTCGTCCTTTGCGGGCGAAAAGCCTTTTTCAATGTATGGAAACAAAGTTTCCATACATTGAAAAAGCACTCCGTGAGGGCGCTGAACATCCAGTGGATGTTCGTTTAGCGCGGACCGAAGTGGAACGGAGACGCGCACTCGTGCGAAGAGGAATGTGTTGCTTTTGCGACCGCACTCGGCGCGAGAGTTTCGCAAGCGAAACTCTATGTTCATGTAACTTTGCGTGAAAGAAAGGAATGAATACAGAGTGAAGAAAGAACTGGAAAAGACCTACAATCCCACAGAGATTGAGGCGAGACTGTATGAAAAATGGCAGGAAAAAAAGTATTTCCACGCCGAGGTAGATAAAAGCAAAAAGCCCTATACCATCGTTATGCCGCCACCAAACATCACCGGGCAGCTGCACATGGGACATGCGCTGGACAATACCCTGCAGGATACCCTGATTCGTTTTAAGCGTATGCAGGGATACGAGACATTGTGGCTTCCAGGTACAGACCACGCATCGATTGCAACCGAGGCAAAGATTGTGGAGGCAATGCGGGAGGAAGGCATTAGTAAGGAGGATATCGGAAGAGAGAAATTTCTCGAGCGGGCATGGGAATGGAAACGGCAGTACGGCGGCCGCATTGTCTCCCAGCTGAAAAAGATTGGCTCCTCCTGTGACTGGGACAGGGAGCGTTTTACCATGGATGAGGGCTGCAACAAAGCCGTGAAGGAAGTATTTACCAGACTGTATGATAAAGGTCTGATTTACCGTGGGGAGCGCATTATCAACTGGTGTCCGCACTGCTGCACATCTATCTCCGATGCGGAGGTAGAGTATGAGGACCAGGCAGGACATTTCTGGCATCTGCGCTATCCTTTCGCCGACGGCAGCGGATACATTGAGCTTGCCACCACCCGTCCCGAGACACTTCTGGGTGATACGGCTGTGGCAGTGAATCCTAATGATGAGCGCTACAAAGATATGGTTGGCAAGACATTGATTCTGCCTCTTGTACACAGAGAGATTCCATTGGTGGCAGACGACTATGTAGACATGGAATTTGGTACAGGTGTTGTTAAGATTACCCCGGCCCATGACCCCAATGACTTTGAGGTTGGACTTCGCCATAACCTTCCGATTATCAATGTCATGACGGATGATGCAAAGATTGTGGATGAATATGAGAAGTATGCAGGTATGGACCGCTACGAGGCACGTAAGGCCATTGTTGAGGATTTGGAGGCAGAGGGTGCGCTGATTAAGGTGGAGGACCACAGCCATAATGTAGGTACCTGTTACCGTTGCAGCACCACTGTGGAGCCAAGGGTATCCAAGCAGTGGTTTGTAAAGATGAAACCTCTTGCCGGCCCGGCTATTGACGCCGTTAAAAAGGGTGAAACCAAATTTATTCCAGGTCATTTTGATAAAACCTATTTCCACTGGCTGGAGAACATCCGTGACTGGTGTATATCCAGACAGCTCTGGTGGGGACACCGGATTCCGGCATTTTACTGTGACGACTGCGGGGAGATGGTGGTAACGAAGGATGAGAGCGCTGTCTGTCCGAAATGCGGCAAGTCCATGCGTCAGGATCCGGATACGCTGGATACCTGGTTCAGTTCTGCGCTGTGGCCGTTTTCCACTCTTGGCTGGCCGGATCAGACGGAGGAGATGGAATATTTCTATCCTACCTCTACGCTGGTAACCGGATACGATATCATTCCGTTCTGGGTAATGCGCATGATTTTCAGCGGCATTGAGCAGACCGGGCAGACGCCGTTTGATACGGTGTTGATTCACGGTCTGGTAAGGGATTCCCAGGGGCGCAAGATGAGTAAGTCTCTTGGAAACGGCATTGACCCGTTGGAGGTCATTGATAAGTATGGTGCGGACGCCCTGAGAATGTCTTTGGTTACCGGAAATGCACCGGGTAACGATATGCGTTTTTATTGGGAGCGTGTAGAGGCGAACCGTAATTTTGCAAATAAGGTGTGGAATGCATCCCGTTTCATTATGATGAACCTTGGAGACCGGGAGATAAAGAGACCGGCGGACGAGGCATTTACTACGGTGGACCGTTGGATTTTATCCACATTAAATACATTGATTCAGGAAGTTACCGAGAATATGGAGAAGTATGAGCTTGGTATCGCCGTCCAGAAGATTTACGATTTCATCTGGGATGAGTTCTGCGACTGGTATATTGAGATTGCCAAGCGAAGGCTCTATAAGGCCGACGAGGACAGGGAGGCTGCCGATGTGGCGCTATGGACATTGCAGTACGTTCTGCTTCAGGCAATGAAGCTTCTGCATCCATATATGCCGTTTATCACCGAGGAAATTTTCTGCACGCTGCAAAGCGAAGAGGAATCTATTATGATTTCCACCTGGCCGGAATATTCCGAAAGCCAAAACTTCCCGGAGGAGGAAAAGGCGATGGAGCTGGTGAAGGCAGCTGTAAAGGGCATCCGGAATGTCCGTGCAGAGATGAATGTCGTCCCCAGCCGTAAAGCGAAGGTATATATTGTATCCGGACAGGAAGAGGTTCGGAATGTATTTACGGCAATGGAGAATGATTACCAGACGCTTTTGTTTGCTTCCGAGGTAGAGATTACAATTGACAAGCCTGCGGATATGGAAAATGCTGTTTCCGTGGTAATTCCAAATGCCACATTGTATATGCCGCTGGCAGACCTGATAGACTTTGCCAAGGAGAAGGAACGTCTGGAGAAAGAGAAAAAACGTCTGGAGGGTGAGTTGAAACGTGTCAATGGCATGCTGAATAATGAGAAGTTTATCAGCAAGGCACCTCAGGCGAAGATTGATGAGGAAAAAGAGAAACTTGCCAAATACACAGATATGATGGAGAAAGTGCAGGAACAGTTGGCCGCACTGTAAACTCCGAAAAGGTTTCACAATATTTTAGGTATTTCATTATGCAATAGTTTTCTGTCAGAAAGAGCATCGGATAGATATCCGGTGCTCTTTCGCTGTAGAAATTGGATTATTTATTGTGTTTTTAGTCGCACTTGCTTTTGGCTGTCTGCCGTGCTATGACTACCAGACGCCCGTTTTCTGAAGAATATTCACAGGTAGAGAGCATAAGTAACTGGTCGCCTGGGAGCAATGATATCCCTGTATCGTACAATTTACTTTTTTCTATCTTTTGTGAAAATTCCTCCATAGTGGAGGGGTCACTCATATCAATATAATTATTGCAGTATACGGCATCCGGGTTCTCTTTAGAAATATCTGTGAGAATAACGGCAGCAATCTGATATTGATAATTATATTCCGGTGTATATAGATGGATATAGGGATGATTGGTACAGTAGTCTTTTTGCTTATACTGTATCAATCCCGCAAACATAGAACCGTCCTTCATATGATGTCCATACACCAGCAGGGAAGTGTCTTGTTGAATGGGGATACACCCCTGGGCAAAGAACAGGGAACCATAACTGCTGTATTTTTGATTTAAATCCTTGTTCAGATAGTATTCATTATCGCCGTCATGATAGAGAATGGGATAGTCTATACTGGTTTCCGGGATTTTTAACCAGGCACAGATATCTTTATTAATGGTATATAGTTGTTGAAAATCAATAATAGACGGTGTCTTTTTCGTAACTGTTTTTTTATCAGGAACAGGCGTAGCTTCATTTGTAGCTTTTTTTTCATCGGAAACAGGCGTATCTTCATTTATAATTGTTTTTTCATCAGAAACAGACGAAGCTTCATTTATAACTGTTTTTTCATCAGAAACAGGTGGCGGAGCTTCCTGTACTGCAAAAAGATCCGCTTCATTTGCATCCGGGATATAAGCGGTATCCCGGATGGTTTTTATGGTAT
>CAZSGT010000096.1:0-6589 GCA_964606215.1 uncultured Lachnospiraceae bacterium | reverse complement strand
TTATTCTTCCCCTCTATCAATTCATCGTAACCAATATAGTTCATCCATTGTTCTAATTTTCGCTGCATCCTTTTTCTCCTTTTCCCCAGATTTGCTCATCGTAATCTGTTTTATAACATTTGATTTATCATCTTAAGCACTTCTTCCCCAAGCGCTTTTGATTTCGCATCTGCATCTTCCAGTGAAGAACCCTTAACCCCATAGTAGAACTTCACCTTTGGCTCCGTACCGGAAGGTCTCACACAAAGCCATGCGTTATCGTTCATGTCGTAATACAATACATTGGAATTCGGCAAACCGGTAGGTTTCGTCTCCCCGGTTTCAAGATTGACAACCGTATCCTTCTTGTAATCCCTTGCCGAAAGAACCTTGTATTCCCCAACCTGTGTCGGTGGATTGTCCCGCAACGTGCTGAGAATGGACTGGATTTTCTCCAGACCCTCAATGCCCTTCAATGTAATTGCCTGAATGTCATCCTTATAATAACCGTATTTATCGTACATGGCAACCATGGCGTCCCATAAGGTCATATTCTTTGTCTTGTAGTATGCCGCCGCCTCGCAGAGAGCCATCGTGGCAACAATGGCATCCTTATCTCTTGCGTGGGTTCCAATAAGACATCCGTAACTCTCTTCAAAACCAAAGAGGTAATGCCCCTTGCCAGACTGCTCAAATCCAAGAATCTGCTGCCCGATAAACTTAAATCCGGTGAGAACCTCGATTAATCTCACATTGTATGCCTCGGCAATGGCGTCTGCCATGTTTGAGGTAACAATGGTCTTAATCAACGCCCCATCCTCCGGAAGTCCCTCGGTTTCTTTCCGCTGGCTCAGCTCATACTCTGCAAGCAGACATCCGGACATATTGCCAGTGAGGGTAATATACTCGCCGCTCTTTGTGTCCTTTACATATACACCGAGACGGTCCGCATCCGGGTCTGTTGCCAGAACCAGGTCGGCATCCTTTTCCTTTGCCAGCTTCAGGGCAAGCTCAAATGCCTCTGCTGCCTCCGGGTTTGGATAGCTCACCGTCGGAAACTCGCCGTCGGGAAGCTCCTGCTCCGGCACAACATACACATTCTCGAAACCAATTTCCTTCAGAACCCGTCTCGCCGGGAGATTGCCTGTTCCGTGAAGGGGTGTATACACAATCTTTAACTGGCTGCCCATCTCTTTGATGCTGTCCCAGTGAATCACCTGTTTTTTCAGCTCTTCCATATAGGCATCGTCAATCTCTGCACCAATCTGCTGATAAAGCCCTGCAGAAACCGCCTCGTCCTTATCCATGGTCTTCACTGTGTTGTAATCTGTAACTGCCTTTACTTCATCCATGATACCACCATCATGGGGCGGCGTAATCTGTGCGCCATCCTCCCAGTATACTTTATAACCGTTGTACTCTGGCGGGTTATGGCTGGCTGTAATATTGATACCTGCAATGCAGGACAGCTTGCGGACCGCATAAGATAACTCCGGCGTCGGGCGAAGGCTTTCAAAAACATATGCCTTAATGCCATTGGCTGCCAGACACAGCGCTGCCTCATCGGCAAACTCCGGTGACATACGTCTGGAGTCGTACGCAATGGCTACTCCTTTATCCTTTCCTCCAACCTTTGCAATGTAATTGGCAAGTCCCTGTGTCGCCTTGCGGACCGTATAGATATTCATGCGGTTAATTCCCGCTCCGATGATACCTCTGAGACCTGCCGTACCAAACTCCAAATCTGTGTAGAAACGTTCCTTGATTTCGTTGTCATCTTCTGCGATGTCCCTTAACTCCTGTTTGGTAGCCTCGTCAAAGTATGGGTTATTCAGCCATTCTTCATACATACCTCTGTAATCCATGTTCTACATCCTCCTTCAGGTCAATTACTCTCTTTTACTAACTCTGCAAAACTAAGTGATACATCTTTGGAATCATCTGCAATATCTACAGTATAACTCCGTGTGGTATATCCCTCCTTGCGGAGAGACACCGTGAAACTGCCAATTTGCTTGGTAAAACTGCATGGTGACAGTCCCTTATATACATCATCGAAATACACTTCCACTCCCTCCGGGGCAGCAATGGTAATTCGGTGAGCTGCATCCATCTGTGCTGACGTTTTATTGTCCGCCGAATCGTCCTTCTCCACAGAAGAAGAACTCTCTGACGGCGTGCTGGTCGGGTCAGGCGCGCTGGTACTGGTAGAATCATCCGGAGTACTTGTCCCCCCCGAAGGCTTGGCAGTTGCTTTCGCATTACTGGTTTTCGAACTCTCTGAATCCGAAACCTCCGCCACCTGGTCCACCAGACTGATATAGATGACCGGTTTCTCATCCTGTACATTGAGATATCCGGAATATGTGTCATATCCATTTAACCGCACAACAATCTTGTGCCTGCCGTAATTGAGCGTCACTGCCTTGGTGTAATCGGTCTCTACATCGTTGATGTATAACAAGGCGCCATCCGGCTCAATGATAAATGTTACACTGCCCTTTCTCGTCTCATTCACCTTGACGTCGGACATGTCCAATACGGTTTCCTTGTCTTTATATACCTTGATGGTCTTGTTGGAAACCAAATCTCCGTTTGTAAGCTTTACATTATAAAATCCTTCCCTGGCAACAATCATCATATTCTTTGTAATTGGAAGAATAATTCCTCTGCCAATCTCGATGGTGCCGCCAACAAAGGCATCGTAACTCTCTGGAAGAATATAGCCATGCCCCTGGGCCACATGAACGGACAATATCTGCTTGTCAAATCCCCGAAACGTCAGGGCATCCTGGGAATTGACATCCATCAGGCTGATTACCCCATCGCTGGTCACCTGCAGATTATCGTCAAATTTGTACTTTTTCCCGGCAACGGTAATCTTGGAGGCCGCCGTATCGATGTTGTACTTATCCGCACTTTCATAGGAAAACGCCTCTTTGTTCACGCGTACCTCTTTCATGGTACTGGAACCAGACTCGTATCCCACGTCTATAATCTCACCCAGCTCTATCTGGTTCTCCGTAATCATCTTATCGTACTTATTATAGAATGCCGTACCATTGGTATAAGACAAAGTTACCTCATTCTGATATTCTGTGTTTACCAGTGTCATCGTACTCTTATCCGTGTCTATCTGCTTCACAACAGCCGTCACTTCCATATCATATGTGACCCCTGTCCCTTCCGAATCCTGACCACGGACTTCCTTATCCTGTTTCACAGCTGTACTGGTGCAGCCAGCGAGGAAAATACATGCTGCCGCACACAGGATATAAAATATATGTCTTCGTGACATCATTACCACTCATTTCTATAACCCCGTATTTACAGGGCTTTCGTATATTCTCAAAGTCTCTTTCACAGGATATATATACTACCTGCATCATACCAGACTTCGTTTCTCATTATACACTACTTTTTCCTGTATGAAAAGACGTTAATCTACACAAAAACTTTTGCTTGGCTTCTTCCTGTTTGCATATTTTCATCAATTTCTGCATGTTGTGGTCTGATATCCACGACTTTCTGCTGTTATAATAATAATTGGCAATTTTCCAGAATTTTTCCGGGAATTTTAATAATATTGCAAGAATCTCCAGCTCCTGCTGACAGAGGGGTTTCTTCTCATCATAGACGGAAAGAATCATCTCCCCAATCTCTACATCCCAATGATTTTTTTCCATTGCTTTTCGTAAAAACTGATATAAATCGGCAATCTGCAATCCCACATAGGATTTTTCAAAATTTGTGATAACTCCGCCGTGATTTCCTATAAGCACATGATGCTGGTTAAAATCCCCATGGCAGATACTTCCCTGTTCTTCTGCCTGACGGAACATGGTTTCATATGCGGACTGCGCCAGTTCTTCCCCGGCTTCTCCCGCCTGACGGTAAAACTCACGGAAGGAATTTAGCAGGCACACTTCAAAACTGTTCTTTCCCGTGCGTTCCCGTACATAATTATGTACCCGCTTCAACTCTCTGGTTCGTTTGGCAAAAGTCTGGGGGATATCCTGCATGCGCCCGCCTTCCACCACATTTACGGATGCACGCTCCAAAATCCCATGCATGACGGCAAGGCTTCCCGCCGCCATTTTTAACTGTTCCGGATTTTGCAAATCACACTCCGGAAAGCGGAACCAGTCCCGCAATATATATTTTCCACCAGATGCATCCTGGCTATACAATTCTCCATTGACTGTTTTTACAATCTGGTCCACATCAGCAAAGCCCTTTTCACGCAAAATTGCTTTTACCGTATACTCTAAATCCAGATGTTTTACGGAGCCTTCCAGCTCCCTGAACAATTTCCAGCCCCGGTTGGTTTCCAGCAACACCGCGCCTCTGGCTCTATATCTATTGATAACGGTTATATCATACTGTCTCCACACCTCTGCCTGTCTGTCTTCCATTGGACTGCCTCCTTCTTTTGAAATGGGTTGCTTTTAATCTTATGAATCCCTGTTCCGATTCATACCAAAAACCGTGAAGTTTCATAAAATTGGACAAATATGTTATAATGGAAAAATCTACTGCATATAGTAACGTAGAAAGGACGTGACTTATTTGCATTTACGGAAACGAACCCCGATTATACTTATTATAATAACGGCGATGCTGCTGTCGTTTGGCTGCGGAAACTCACAGATTGACAAATCCCGTTCACCTCAGGAAACCCAGGCAGATTTCACCGCCTTTGCAGATGAAATGTTCCGCCAGGAGGTAACCGGAGACAGCCTGACTCTGAATTACAGTGTGGCAAACCCACAAAACTACCAAATCACTTCCGGAGAACCCACTCTGGGTACATACTCGGTAGAAGCCATGAAACAGCAGCTGGCAGTTGTTGAAAATCAATACCAGTCATTGCAGACCTTCGACAGGGACCATCTGGACGAAGAAAGCAAGCTTCTCTACGACGACCTTGCCTATCTTCTCCCACAGACTTTGGAGCAGGCAGATTATTTGCTGTACTCGGAGCAGCTTGGTCCCACCAGCGGCATTCAGGCACAGCTGCCCATTCTGCTTGCCGAATTTCATTTCTATAATAAAGAGTCTATTGACACTTACCTTGGAATTCTCAAGGATGTAGGAAACTTTTTTGACCAGATTATTGCTTTTGAAAAAGAGAAAAAAGAAGCCGGGCTGTTCATGGCAACCCAGACGGCGGACGACATCATCGCCCAGTGCAAGACCTTTATCGCCAAGCCGGAGAAAAATTATCTCCTGTCCACTTTCAACGAAAATATAAAAAGCGTAGAGGGACTGACCCAGGAGGAACAGAAAAATTATGAAGCCGCCAACAAAGAGGCAGTGCTTGAAGTGGTGATTCCCGCTTATAAGCGTCTGATTGACGCTTTAAAGGAGCTGGAAAGCGACGATTGCAACCAGAAGGGGCTGGCAAATCTGCCCAAAGGAAAAGACTATTACGAGTGGAAGGTAGGGAGTCTCACCGGCTCTGACCGGTCCATTTCCGAGATTCAAAAATTGCTGGAGCAGACTTTGAGTTCCAGCCAGAAAACCCTTTCCAAAATTATTTCCAAGGACCCGGACTGCTATTATGACGCCGCAAATGTGTCCTACCCTTCCAGCGACCCGGAAGAAATTCTGGAAATTTTAAAGGAGCGCTGCAAGGAGAATTTTCCGGAGCTTGTGGATGTAAATTATGATATCCACTATGTGGACAAATCACTGCAGGACAGCTTAAGCCCCGCTTTTTACTTATCTCCTGCCATTGATAAATATGACGAGAATCCCATTTACATCAATGCCGGAAACAAGGATAATATGGCAAATCTGTTCCCCACGCTGGGGCACGAGGGTTATCCCGGACATTTGTACCAGGCGGCATATTTTGCCGCAAGCAATCCCCACCCACTGCGGTCAGTTTTGAACGTGGGCGGTTACAGCGAGGGATGGGGCACTTACGCAGAATTGTATTCTTACCGGTATGCGGATATAGACAGCAATGTGGCACTGCTGTTGGAGAAAAACCTGATTTCTACTTTGTGTGTATATGCCCAGACTGACATCGGCATTCATTATGAAGGATGGGGCAAGAAAAAGACGAAAGCCTTCCTTGCACAGTACGGCTTTTCCGAGGAAATCGTCACAGAAATTTATAATACCATGATTGCCGACCCCGGCAATTATGTGAAATATACCCTTGGCTATCTTGAGATTGCGGATTTGAAGAATACAGCTTCCAAGGCACTGGGCGCCGACTTTGACGAGAAATCATTCCACCAGTTTTTGATGCAGATAGGACCCACGCCATTTCCAGTCATACGGGAACATATGGAAGATTGGATAAAAGAGCAGGGGTAAGA
Organism: uncultured Lachnospiraceae bacterium; assembly: GCA_964606215.1. Lineage (GTDB taxonomy): Bacteria > Bacillota > Clostridia > Lachnospirales > Lachnospiraceae > CAZSGT01. Next base: position 278 of record CAZSGT010000096.1, on the reverse strand, counting down.
TATCTGTTTTTTCCCTCTTGCCAGAAATTTCCACTCATGTTATCATCTATGATATAGGCAGGATGGGTAAAAAAATTAAAAATACACCTGACAGCCAGACAATGTCTGGCTGTTGTTACTCTATAGGAAAGTAGTCGCTATGCGGCTATTCCTATAGAGTAACACCCCCTCCTGTACGAAAAACAATGCAACAAACAAAAAATGTGTCTCTCAAAAAACTACTTACAAATGACAACCTGACAAGAATGCAGCCATTGCATTCCATTCAAACAAGGAGG
>CAZSGT010000095.1:0-6590 GCA_964606215.1 uncultured Lachnospiraceae bacterium | reverse complement strand
TTTCATTTTATTTTTAATCCGGATAAAAGAACAGACAGAGGGACTACCCGATATTTTTCAGGTGTCCGATGACCCGGATGTTTTGATAAATCATTATCGTGTGCTGAAATTTTTAATCCGCAGACAGGAATTTCCCCAGATGGAGCCAATGCAAAGCGAACTCTACTCCTACTGCCGGGAAACAAACACCTCTGCTGCCGCTCTGGAAACCATTGCCGAGTATTCCACTTCAGAGCCGGAACAAGTGATAGAAAAAATCAGAAAGGGACTGAACAGCCATGCATGAAGCAAACACTGCTCCGCTGCACGAGCCAGCGCATTGTAACAAAATTTGTTTTATTATCTGCTATAACAACGATTTGTTTTTATCCGAATGCAGTGCATACATCCAGGCACTGCATGTTCCCGATGGATTTTCCATAGATATCCTCAGTGTAGAGGGTGCTCCCTCCATGACTGCAGGTTATCAGTATGCCATGAAAGAGTCCGATGCAAAATATAAAGTTTATCTGCATCAAGATGTTTTTATTATCAACCCGGACTTTCTGTTTCGTATGCTGGAGGTCTTTCAGGCGGATTCCCAGATTGGAATGATGGGACTTGTCGGCACCACCCATATGCCGGAATCTGGCATTATGTGGGAAAACGACTGCCGATGCGGCACCTGTAGAGAGGGACACGTAATTGGAGATCACACGTCATATTTTCCGCACCCCATCTCTGGCGACTTTGAGGAAGTGGAAGCCCTTGACGGACTGCTGCTTGCCACCCAGTATGACCTTCCCTGGCGGGAAGACTTATTTGCCGGCTGGGATTTTTATGATGTCTCCCAGTCTGCAGAATTCCGTCTGGCAGGATATAAAGTGGTAGTCCCCCGCCAGGACACGCCCTGGGTCATTCATGATGAATCCATTACGAATACTACTACCTATCATGTCTGGAGAGACGTCTATCTGAAAGAATACACCAAACGCTGACTTTCCTGGTAAGTCAGCGTTCATGAATTTCTTTTTATATCTATATATTGTCATAAAAGCTGGAAACAAACATCATTTCGTGTTACAATTTAATTATTACAGGCAATGCTTCACGAACAGAAAAGCCAGACACATACAATGCATTGCAGAAACGAGGTATGTTTATGCGGATTTTATTCTATAAATGGCAGGCAATTATGCAGAATGACTTCATCGAGGCATTACAGAATATGGGACATCATCTGGATTTCGTATTTTATTCCTTTTATGATAACGATAAAGATTTGTTTTTTGAAAAGAAATTCCGCTCACACTTAAAGGAGCACAGCTACGATATCGTTATGTCCTTTAACTATTTTCCCCTGCTATCCGATTTATGCGAAGAGCATCATCTGCCTTATGTGACATGGGTGTTCGATAGTCCCATTCCCACATACCACCACATAGAAAACTCCTGCAACTATACCTTCGTGTTTGACGAATCCAGTCTCCGCTTCCTGCAGAAACTGGGCGTTGACCATGTATACCATCTTCCTCTTGCAGTCAACCCGGCGCGCCTGGATGCCATTCAGCCACTTCCAGAGGAGGAACATAAATATGAAAACCTGATTTCTTTTGTGGGCACCCTTTACGAAAACTTTTCCATTGAACAGCTGATGCCAGAGTTACCCGAATACTATAACGGTTTTTTGCATGGTATTATTGATGTTCAACAGCAGGTTTATGGTCTGGACGTATGTACAAACAGTATTCCCGCCCCCCTGCAGCAGCACATTCTGGATACCTATCAAATAGTCGCCTATAAAGCAGGAAATGAGATGCTGCGGCAGGCAACCTGCCAGGAGCGCATTGCCGTACTGAATCACCTGGCACAGAATTTCCCTGTGTCCTTTTACACATACTCCAAGACAGACAAACTCTCACCAAATGTGCGTGTTTTTCCCTCTGTCAGCTATTATCATGACATGCCCCTGGTGTTTAGACAAAGCAAGTTCAACCTGAACATCACCTTGCGGACGATTGAAAGCGGAATCCCGGCACGCGCCATGGACATTATGGGATGCGGCGGACTACTGGTCAGCAACTATCAGCCGGAGCTTCTGCAGCACTTTACCCCGGGAGAAGACTTTTTGATGTACGAAAATCTAGAGGATTTATCTGCTCAGATTGCCTACTATGCCGACCACGAAGAGGAGCGGCAACGTATTGCGCAAAATGGATACGAAAAAACGAAACGTTACCACAATTATGATGTCCGTCTGGAACAGATGTTTGACATCCTGCAGCAAGAGCTGCCCGGAGTCGTCTGAGTTTCAATCGCGCCTGCCCAGTTCCAATATATGTTCCATATAAGCATCTATGTCTGACAGGCTGGATGCTTTTTTTCTGCCATACTCTGCTATACGCTGCAGATATTCTTCATCTGTTTCTTTTAGATATCCCCGAAGTTTTTCTTTCATGTCCTGGGCAGAATAGAATAAAATCTCTGTCCCGTCCACGAAATACTCTTCCATAACAGACAGCCGTTCCGTTATGACAACAGCTCCGTTCACCATGGCAAGCAGCGCCCGCTCGTGGATTCCCTTCCGCAGCATGGTCTGAGGATGTACCACAAACTTTGCACGTCCCATGACTTCCTGCATGGTCTGAAAAGGCAGTCCCATATCGCCGCCAAGAATCTGCACATAGGAACTGCGGCTGTATGATGATGCAGCCCAACCCGGACCGCACACAGTAATATGTGCATGAATATCCAGCAGTGCCTCCATAAGTTCCTCTATCTGCCTGGCACGAACATAGGCAGTCACATCCGACATTGTTTCCAATATGGTGACAAACTCCTCCTTGTCACAATCAAATCCCACGTTCTCCAGATACGTTTCCAACACATCCGGCAAAGAACATTCTCTGTCCTGATACATTTTCTCTTTTAAAGTATCTGCCACACTCCGAAAAATCTCATCCATGGCGCCCAGGCGTTTTGCAATCTCCACCGAGGGCTCATAGCCTGCCGGAAAAAACACCTCTATGTCCCGTTCACCAAAAGGAAGCACGTTCTCCGATACAGGCACTAGTGGGATGCGTTTTTTAATATTTGTCACAGTATGGGAAAAATAGGTTTCCAGATACTCCGCCGCATGTCCGTCATAACAATCTAACAGTATATTCCATGCCATCTGACGCACCAGCTTCGTGCGGTAAAAAACCGGACTGTCATATATCATAGTATCGCACAGACAGGTCTGGCATCCCAGCCAGCTTTCCTGATTCACTGTCAGCAGCTCAAACCCTGCAAAATCTATGCTTATAATGAGACGAAACTGTTTATTATTGGTTTGTATCCCCTGAAATACTCCATCCCGATAGGTTCCGTACGCAGTCTGATATCCCTTCTCCTCAAACCACGCTCCCATCCATTCTGCCAGTGCCTTTTTCCTGCCATACAGGGAATCCTCATATATAATAACGATGCTATCCCTTTTCTGTCTATTCATAAACTACTGACACTCCTCTCCCAGCATCCCAAACATCTGCTGAAAACGGATGACAAACGTGTGCTCCTGCCGAATCCGCTCATAACCGGCACGTGCCACTGCCTGTCTCTCCTCCTCGTGTTCCAGATAGTACCTGACTTTCTCCATCAATTCTTCCTCTGTGTCAAAGGTGACCAGTTCCACACCATCTTGAAAATACTCCGTCACCTCCAGCTGACGGTTCGTCAGCAAAAATCCCCCTGCCGCCATCACGTCGAACACCCTCTGACTAAGTCCTGTGCGGATAGTCCTCGCCGTCATATTCAGATTAATACGGCTCTGCCGGAAAATCTTTGGCATCATAGTACGTGAATCTGCCGGTCCCATATTGTGCACCTTCGGAATTTCCTTTGTGTCACTGAGGGTATACAAATATGTATCAAACTCCTGGCTCAGCAGAAAAAGAAAACGCTTTCTTTCCACTTCACTACATTTAATCCCCAGATAGTGGTTCGCAATCACCTCTTTATAGTCCACATCATAATCTTCCCCCAGCTTCTCTTCCTCCACTATCTTATCAAAAAAATCCTGGCACTCTTTCGACATGCTCTCATAAAGGATATTGGTGCTTCCCACCATATGCTGCGCCATAATCATGCCGTGTACATAGCCATCCAGACGAGGCGGTATATTTTCTACTTTATTGTATGGGCGTTTTTCCGTATACCAAGACCCAACAAAACAAACATCATGACGATACTTCTGTGCCTCTTCGTCTGTCATGGTGGCAATGGTGGCGTCGTATTTGTCCGGATTCCCTGCTAAGGGAAGATAATATATGTTTGCCGGTGCTTTGGGATAATACTGCTCATACATCCGGTAATCAAACAAAAATATCCGGTTATAGGGACTGGACAATGTCGATGAATTTAATTGGAATAAAGGAGAATCCACAGTCCATGAAATATATCTTACCTTCAATATCTGACATGCCCTGGCTATAATCGGCACAAAGTTTACTGTAAAGACATAATCCACCGGTTGTTCCAGAACCTTTTGTATTAATAAATTCATATATTCCGTATCATAGTCCACATGGGAAATAGCATGTTTCCATACACGCACATCCAATTTCAGTGCACGCAGTGCCTGCTCCATATCCTCCTCGCATATACTATCCCACTGACAAAATAAAATCCGCATGTATTACCTCCTGGCACTCCAATGGTTCGTGGTGAAACTAAAGATATTTTCTTTGTTTTTAGGTTCATTGTTTCTACATATGTTTCAACGCTTCCTGTAACTGTTCTACATCCAGCCACTGGGTATTATTTCCAGAGTTATACTCGAAACCATCCTCCACCGGCTTTCCGCCCGGCATGATATTGCCCTCCGGAACCCAGGAATAATTGGGATACACAATATAATGCTTATCATACTCATAGGTAGAACGGGAATCATCCCTGGTCACCATCACTTCGTGGAGCTTCTCGCCCTCACGGATACCAATCTCGCTAATAACGCAGTCTGGCAGCATGGCTTTTGCCAAATCTCCAATATGAAAGGATGGTATTTTGGAAATATAGGTCTCGCCGCCCTTTGACTCCTCCATTGCCTTAAATACCAATTCCACGCCCTGTTCCAGAGTAATCCAGAAACGGGTCATGCGCATATCCGTCACGCCCAGCTCCTTTCCTCCATTGTCGATAATATTTTTCCAGATTGGAATCACTGATCCCCGGCTGCCTGCCACATTTCCGTACCGGACAACCGAAAATACTGTGCCGTTTGCCCCAGTGTATGCATTGGCTGCAATGAACAGCTTGTCGGACACTAACTTCGTGCCGCCATAAAGGTTGATTGGATTTACCGCCTTGTCCGTGGAAAGTGCCACTACCTTTTTCACTCCTTTGTCCAGCGCGGCGTCAATAACATTCTGGGCGCCGTGGATATTGGTCTTAATGGCTTCCATGGGATTATACTCACAGGTGGGCACCTGCTTCATCGCTGCCGCATGAATCACATAGTCTACACCGTCAAAAGCACGGAACAATCTGTCTTTATCCCTGACATCCCCAATAAAGAACCGCACCCTGCTCATATCCACCTTATCCTTATATTCATTTTGCATTACACTCTGTTTAAACTCATCTCTGGAATAAATGATAACTTTCTTCGGCTCGTATCTGTCAAAAATCATCTCCAAAAACTTTTTGCCGAAAGAACCGGTGCCCCCGGTAATCAAAATTGTTTTATTATTTAACATATCCTAAGCCTCCTACTTATCTTTTTTGTTTAAATTCACACGTTCTGCAGTTTTTTATTTATCATTCCCCGAATCAGTGCCCCGCCTTCTGAGGCATTGATTACCTCCGTATCACCACACCCCTGCTCCAGCCGCCTCTCTATCCATTTCCGATATGCGTTGAGATTCCTGCCGCAAGGCACCTTGCCGCCGTCTATGGCATCTACCATACATATATTTTCTCCCTTCGGAGTATGCCGGTCTGCCGTATCCGTACAATGGGACACATTCCCGGAAAAAGCCAGATCCAGTCCCAGATAGATAATCCGTCCCGCTCCAAACTGCAACAGCATGTCCAATGCTGTGGTTGCCACGGAGCCTCCCGTCTGTATAGTTTTTATTCCCCGCTCCGCTGCTGCCCGCTCCGACATATCAATACCCTGCTGATAAATCACGTATTTATCCCCATGATAATCTTTCACAATATCATGGTTTACCGTAGCCATATACAACAATGGCACGCCACATTCACACACGCCATCTATCTGTCTATACGTACTGTTACCGCCATCTATAATTATAACATAATGTGGCCGAATACCCAAGTTTAAAAGTTTCTTTAATACAGTACCGGTGGCAAGAATCCTTGCATCCCGGGGAATGTTTCGCAGACACTCCACATTTTTATCCAGGGACGGTCCTGCTGCTACTACATACACATCCCGGCCAGAAAATTCTTTTTGCAGCTCCCACGCCGACGGAGCCTGATAATCCTCGTTGCGAAAGAAGTTCCCCTGAAGCAGTGGAAACTCTGTCTTTGCAGAAGAATACTGCATAAAATAATCGCGCAGAAGGTTTTGCAGCCCGGCATCTGGCAGGGCACGCATAGAAGGA
>CAZSGT010000094.1:0-6650 GCA_964606215.1 uncultured Lachnospiraceae bacterium | reverse complement strand
CCTTCTCCTCCAGGCGTTTTGGTTTTCCCGTGGAGATATCAACCAATACCCACGCAGAATTTGCCTTCACATAATACTTCTCCGGATTGGCGGCATCCGTAATAACAAAATTACGGTAGGCAAAAAAGCTGTCGCAGTCATATGCCTGCGTTCCCACGGAAATCCTGTCGCATACAGAAGGGTAATCATCCATGACAATCTGCCAGGAAGACAACACCCATATATATCCGCTGTCCAACAAATATTTTTCTCCAACCCCCAGTGATTCCGAATGAAAATACGTGCAATCCTGCAAATAGTTCACAATGGCACCCAGCGTCAGTTTTCCGTCCTCTCCGGTTTCACTGTAGCGTACCGGACTTTCAAATGTATACATACTCTACCTCTTTTCTGCGTATAATTATCTTGCTTTCTATTGTATTATCATTTACAATATCGTTAATATTACTAAAAAGTGGTAAAATGTCAAGTGCTGAAGTGTCAAAATGATACTTTGCAGCAACCGGATACAGTATTAAAAGTGCAGAAATGAGGTTTACTAATAATGAAGAAAAAATTTATAAAAGAAGACCTGAACGATATGATTTCTCCAAAAATGCGAAAAAAAATTAAAAAGCTGTTGGGAAAATCTACCGATAATCCAGCGGAAAATATTGTACTTCGTGAGACTGGATGGGTGCGGAGAAACAGCCGTCATCTGATTCCTCAATTTTACCCAAGTGCCCCTCACCAGATGACATCAAATATAAAAGCACGGGAGCCCTTTGCAGCAGTTTCCATGGCAAGGGATTTCTTTATCAACCGGACCATCGAAAGCGGAAAATACACCTTTGATTTGCCGCTGGTTATTATGGACCCCTATGGAAACACCCCCCTGACCGCATTGGCTTGTTTTAAAACGAAAAAGCCCCGGCGTGTGCGCTGCATAGTGCCATCCAAGGAGGGCGCAAAGGATGTTGTGACTGTCACCGAATTAAAAACTTCTCACCGTGTCCCGATTCTGGGACTATATCCTGCAGAAACAAATACCGTTGTCCTGGAGCTTCTGACGGAGGATATGACCGTGGAAAACACCCTGACTTTTCCTCTGAAAGCGCCAAAGCTTCCTTCTTGTCTGCGGGACATTCTCCACGTGAAAAAACATACAAAGGACTCCGTTTCCCCGCTTATTCTGGTAAACGGCGGAACCACCGACTACCCATATGCCTTTGACGAGAATGGGGACATCCGTTATGTGCTGATGCAAAACACTAAGACCTATGGTTTATACCTGATGTCTGGCGGCAAATTTCTCCAGCAGTCCAGAACGGTGGAAGAGCCATCCTTTAGCAATCCACACAGCGTTCTGTCAAACGAGATGGATTATCTGGGCCGGGTATATAAATCCTATTATGTACCCCACGGAATGCATCACGATGTTACAGAAATGTTCCCCGGCGGCAATTTCCTTGCGGCATACAGCACCATGAACAACAGCCTGGAAGATGCGGTGGCAGAGATTGACCGCTCTACAGGAGAGGTTATAAAAATGGTGGATGTGGGTGCGCTGCTGAATGAAGTCAGTCATCCGTCTACCGACTGGGTTCACATCAACGCAGTCTCTTATGATACAGAACGGGACACCGTACTTTTATGCTCCCGCAACCTGCACTCCGTTATCCAGCTGGACTGGAAAACAGGAGATGTTGACTGGGTACTGGGGCATCCCGAATTTTGGAAAGGGACAAATATTGAGGACAAGCTTTTGACTTTTTCTGAGCCGGATATGCCATGGTTTTTCCAGCCCCATTCCGCATATTTTCTTCCGGAGGACCTGGACGGCAATCCGGACACCCGACATATGATTATTTTTGACAACCACTGGGAAAAACGGACGCCCGTGTCCTTTTTCGATGAGGAACGCAAAGAATCTTATGTGAAATTTTACTGCATCAACGACAAAGAACGCACGGTGTCTTTTGTGAAGGAATTTGAAACCCTGAAGACGCCCATTCGTGCCATTGGACATTATCTCCATGACTCCAGGCGTGTGTTTGTCATGGGCGCATACCTTGAAGTTACTACCCAGGACGGCTGTGACGGTATGGTTTATGAGTATGATTATGATACAGGCGAGCTGTACAACCAGTACGGCATGTTCCACTCCTACTTCCGTGCATATCCATTCCAGCCAGATTTCACCGCCGCATGTATGCCCATGGATTACTATAATCTTGATACGGAACTGGGCACTACTTTAGAGCCGGAATGTATATCCCGCCCGGATTTTTCTGACTGCGAAGAGCTTCCGCGCTTTACGCAGGAAGAGGAACAGGCACGTCAGGAGGCAAAAGAGGCAGAAAAAAATACAGATGGTCCTGTGCGGAAAATGCGGGATGAGATGAAGAAAAAAATCTATAAAGAACAGGGACTTACCAATGATTTAACCCCGGAGGAATTTCAGGAACATCTCCGCATTATTACGTTCCGCAGACAGGGAAATTATCTCCAGGTCCGAGCAAGAGACCACTTTATCCAGAATTTCTATTTTATTGGTGAAGCCCACTCTTATGTCCGCTGTTATACAAATACCACCCAGCGTCTGCCTGCCGTATTTGGAAATAACACCTATGAGCTGGGCATTACCACCCGGACACTGAAGCCGGATACCTACCAGATTTATCTGGAAATCTTTGGCACGGTTTACCGGACAGAATTTTATGTAACCATAAGTGAATGAAATTCCAGTCAGTTTTCCTTATGGGCAAACTGACTGGCGTACAAAGTACTGTAAAAACCTCCCTGTGCCAGCAGGCTCTGGTGATTTCCCTGCTCGATAATGTGTCCGTCTTTCATAACCAGAATAATGTCCGCACTTTGTATGGTAGAGAGACGGTGTGCTACCACGAAGCTGGTATGCCCTTTCATAAGCGCCGCAAACGCCTCCTGCACCTTTATTTCTGTACGGGTATCAATGGAGGAGGTTGCCTCGTCCAGTATGAGCATTGGCGGTGACAAAAGCATAACCCTGGCAATACACAGCAGCTGCCTCTGCCCGTTGGAAAGACTGCCGCCATCTTCACCAATGACTGTGTCATACCCATCGGTCAGACGCATAATAAAGCTGTGGGCATGTGCCGCCTTTGCCGCCCGAATCACCTCTTCATCTGTTGCCTCCGGTTTTCCCATGGTGATATTGTCCCGGATGGTTCCCGACGCAAGCCAGGTTTCCTGCAATACCATACCAAAGCTGTCCCGCAGGCTTTTTCTTGTAATCTTCCGAATGTCCGTTCCATCTATCTGGATGCTGCCGCCATCTACTTCATAAAAACGCATCAGCAAATTGATAAATGTGGTTTTTCCACATCCCGTGGGTCCCACAATCGCCACACGCTGTCCGGGCTTTACTTCCAGACAGAAATCTTCAATCAATGGCTTCTCCGGAATATAGGAAAAATCTACATGGGAAATTGTAACTGCACCCTTCACATCCTGAATCTCTATGGCGTCTTCCGGCTCCGCTTCCTGTGCCTCCTCGTCTATGAGCGAGAAAATTCTGGCTGCGCAGGCAAGGGCATTCTGCAGTTCTGTAACCACCCCGGAAATCTCATTGAAGGGTTTGGTGTACTGGTTGGCATAGCTCAAAAAGCTGGTCAGCTGTCCCACGGTAATCGCCCCGTACACAGCCGCAATCGCTCCGAATACGCCTACTCCAGTATATACCAGGCTGTTTACGAATCTCGTGGCAGGATTTGTAATGGAGGAAAAGAAAATCCCCCGCAGTGAAAAATATTTAAGCCGGTCATTGATTTCATCAAAATCTCCGCACACCGCCTTCTCTCTGCCGAATGCCTTCACCACCTTCATATGGGAAATCATCTCGTCCACATAGGCAGTCTGCTCTCCCCGGACCTTACTCTGCTGGTGGAACATGGAGTAGGTCCGTCTGGCAATAAAACTTGCCACAAACAGAGAAACCGGTGTGATACAAACCACTACCAGTGTGATTTTTATGTTGATGGAAATCATAAAACCGATGGTGATAAGAATGGTCAATACCCCCGAAAACAACTGGGTAAATCCCAAAAGCAGACCATCTGCAAACTGGTCCACATCCGCAATCACCCGGCTGACGATATCGCCGGTAGGATGATTATCATAATAGGACACTGGAAGCTCTTCCATTTTCTCAATGGCATCCTGTCTAATATCCCGCACCACCTGGTACGTGACATAATTATTACAGATATTCATAATCCACTGCATGACCGCTGTGGCAACGACCAAAACGGCAATCTGCACTAATATATCCCGAAGAAGGGTAAAATCCACATCCCCCGGACCCACAATCCCGTCCACTCCTTTTCCGATAAGAATCGGCACATACAGGGTGAGCGCCACCACTCCCGCTGCCAGCACCAGTGAGAATCCAAGGACAATTAAATATTTCCGGATATAGCGCAACATGCGCTTTATAGTATCTTTCTGGCTCATGCGCTGGCACCTCCCTCCTGGCTTTTTACCTGGGAATGATAAATTTCCTGGTACACCTGGCAGTCCCGCAGAAGATTGTCATGGGAATCCACTGCCGCCACCTTCCCATCATCCAAAACCACAATACGGTCACTGTGCTTTATGGAGGAAATTCTCTGGGACACCATAAAGACGGTGGTCTCTCCCCGAAGTTCCTGTATTCCTTCTCTCAGCTTCGCCTCCGTGGCAAAATCCAGCGCAGATGCACTGTCATCCAAAATCAGAAACTCCGGTCTGCGAACCAATGCCCTGGCTATAGTCAGACGCTGTTTCTGCCCGCCGGAAAGGTTTCCACCCCCGGCGGTAATATAGGTATCCAGTCCGTCCTCCTTCCCCATAACAATCTCTTTTGCCTGGGCAATCCGCAAAGCTTCCCACAACTCTTCATCCGTTGCATCTTCATTTCCCCATAAAAGATTGTCACGAATGGTTCCGCTAAACAGGACAGCATGCTGGGGCACCATCCCCACCAGCTTCCGCAGTTCTTCCATGCGGTATGCCTTTACATCCACTCCGTCCACAAGGATTTCTCCCTGGGTTGCCTCATAAAATCTGGGTATCAGCTGCACCAGGGAAGACTTTCCAGACCCCGTACTTCCGATGACGCCTACCACCTCTCCACGTTTCGCCCCAAAGCTGACATCCGTCAGCACATCTTCCCCGCATCCGGGATATTTCAACCCCACCTGTTTAAATTCTATACTTCCACTGTGATCTCCCTGTGCTCCCTCCCCCTCTTCCATGGAAGCCCTGACGCCAAACACACTCTCTACTCTGCCTGCGCTGGCAAGGGCTTTCGTCACCAGCACAATACAGTTTGCAAACTTAATCAGTTCCACCAGAATCTGTGACATATAATTTACCAGCGCCACCACTTCTCCCTGGGTGATAATGCCGCCATATACCTGCACCGCCCCGGTATAAATTAACGCCACAATACCCAGATTAATAATGATATACGTTCCCGGATTCATCAGTGCAGAAATGCTTCCCACCTTTTTTTGCAGTCCGGACAAAAAGAGATTTTCCTCATAAAAGGCTTCCATCTCCTCTTCTTCCTTTGTAAAGGCACGGATCACCCTGACACCTGTACAATTTTCCCTGGTTAAGGACAATACCTCCCCCAGTGCATTCTGCACTTTTTTATATAAGGGTATGGTCACTGCCATGACCCCAAATACAATGATGGATAACAGAGGAATGACCACCACAAATACCAGTGCCGCCTTTACATTGATGGTAAACGCCATAATCATTGCCCCCGCCACAATAAACGGAGAGCGCAGGAACAGACGCAGCGCCATGTTAATACCAGATTGTACCTGATTTAAATCATTGGTCATTCTGGTAATCAATGCGGAAGTTCCCAGCATGTCCAAATCCGAATACGCCAAACCCGCAATATGAGAAAACAATCCCTGACGGATTCCCGTTGTACATCCCACTGCCGCCTTTGCCGCAAAATACTGCGCAGTCAGTGAGGAAGCAAGTCCTACTACACCCAGCAGAACCATAATCAGACACATCCGGACAATATATCCAGTATCATGGTTCGCTATACCTACATCAATGACCTTCGCCATAACCAGAGGCACCATAAGTTCAAAGGAGGCTTCCAGCAATTTAAACAACGGTCCCAGAATACTTTCTTTTTTATATTCCTTCAGATATTTCAGTAAAAATCCCATAGGCCGTCTCAATACCTTTCTGTAAAATCGTTCTATATATCTTACCCATCCAGTTACATCTATCTCCCATGTATACCCTGTCTATACCCGTATTTAACTCCCCCCAATTATATCTTTCCCATTATATGACATTTTCACTTAGATTTCCATACTATTTTTCACTCTTCTCAAACGCTTCTTTTCGAGGTATAATAGGTACTAAAGACAAACTGATAATAATGTATTCGAAAGAAGGTATAACATTTATGAGGGAAGTAACAACAAAAAACAGAATTGGTGTCTGCCTGTGCGGCATCCATCACAATGTTCCGGCACAATACATTGGGAGTCTTTGTGCCAGCGCCGCCCATGAGGGATTTCTGGTCCAGATTTTTGCACCTTTCACGGAGTTATCTGGCAAAGACCATCATGATTTGGGTGAAGCATCTGTTTTTGATTATATTGAATATG
>CAZSGT010000093.1:0-6687 GCA_964606215.1 uncultured Lachnospiraceae bacterium | reverse complement strand
TGAATGATAGCATGGATGCATTGACGATTATTAACTCGGGAGCTGACTACGAAGATGAGCAACTTATTCAAGAAATAGAAGCAATTCTCGCACTTTGCGATCCCAGAAAAAGAAAGAAAATGTTTGATGATATGTTTGTGGCAGAAGCATATCAACGGCTACTCAAACACAAAGAAGAGATAAGAAAGAGAGTTATGAACGATGACTGATACAGCAAACAGGTATAACGCCCTTGTTAGAAAGACTTTTGATATGCTCTACAGTCTTTGTGAGGGACAAAAGAAAACTCATTCTGATTTGATAACGCAGGCGAGTCTCCTACTCCCTATTACTTCCGGGACGCAGGATGTCAACCAGTTGCCGGAGTATAACGATATTTTAAAGAGTGTTGTGGATTTATACGAGATTGAAGTCGGCATCAAGACATATGCTCCGAATGTACTGGCAGCCGACAGGCAGTCAAAGTATTGGCTCTATAAATTGAAAGGGACTACTCCGCGCCCGTTTTTTGATAGATACAAGCTTTATTTACGGCAAGATGGCTTTGACAGAAAAACCATTGACAACATTGAGGCTTCCTGTGAAGAAGTCTTGGCGTATTGTGCTAACCCCAGGTCTCAGGCAGATAAAAAGAGAGGTTTGGTAGTCGGCGATGTTCAGTCCGGTAAAACTGCCAACTATCTTGGGCTTATTAATTTAGCCTACGATTATGGATACAAAATTGTTGTTCTTTTAGCCGGAACAACAAATTCACTCCGAATTCAGACGCAAAAAAGAACCGATAAGGGTGTTATCGGTGCGAAAAGTGACTCTATCGGAAACTCGATAGAGTATATTGGTGTGGGTTTTTCGCCTCGCGAACATTATGCCGTACCATTTACGAATCAGAGCAATGACTTCGCTAAGTTTATACAGAAAAACTTAAATGCAGCCATCGCGGATTATAACAAGCCAGTTGTCCTGGTTGTGAAAAAGAACAAAAGTATTTTGGAGAGCGTTAGTGAAAGATTGCAATCAGAGCTAAGTGAGCAGGGAATGGACTCAAAAAGCATCTTGATTATCGATGACGAGGCCGATAATGCATCTCTTAACACAAACAAACCGGAAAAAGATCCAACTGCAATCAACAGATGTATACGCGCTATATTCAATAAGTTCCCTATAGCCTCTTATGTCGGCTATACTGCAACACCATTTGCCAACATCTTTATTAACCCGGATGACAAAGATCCTGCTAACTTAGATCTTTTTCCCTCAGACTTTATTGTGCAGCTCAATGCACCAAGTACATATTGGGGTGGACGAAAAGTGTTCCCCGGAGATCCCGATACATTACCTTTATGTCTGCGTGAAATCAAAGAGGATGAGCCGTACTTTCTGCCTGTCATACACGATAAATATATAGACTATTTGGGGTTGGCGAACTCAATGAAAGAAGCAATTCACGGCTTCCTTATCAACAATGTAATTCGTACTTTGCGTGGGCAGGAAACAAAGCATCGTTCAATGATGATAAATATTACTCGGTATAACGATGTTCAGACTCAAATTCAAGAGCATGTTTCAGCTTATATAGAGACTCTGACAAATGAAATTGAACAGTTAAGCAGCGGGCCTGTTGAATGCTTTATTGTAAACAAAAACATGAAGGCAATCTTCGACCTTTTTACCGAAGACAGTTTTTATGCCTCAATTCGGGAAGGAGACAGTGAAAAAGGATATGCACCTATTAGATGGGAGCAGATTCAGGATGGGCTTTACAGTGAGATAAAGCAAGTTTCTGTTGTCGTAATAAACTCAAGAAACGGTAAGATGAGCATAAAGGATGGCGGGAAAAACAAGCGGTTCGACTATGAGGATTACGATGCAACTGGCGCCCGTGTTATTGCCATTGGTGGGATGGTTCTTTCCCGAGGCTTGACACTGGAAGGTCTGATGATCAGCTATTACAGTAGGAATGCCGGAGCTTACGACACATTGTTGCAGATGTGTCGCTGGTTCGGGTACCGCCCCAGATATGAAGATCTGTGCCGTGTCTATTTAACGCAGGAGAGCATCGATCGTTTTGATGCCGTCTTAGATGCGGTTGACGATTTACGTCAACAGTTTGAAGAAATGGAACGGCAAGATAAAAAGCCAAAAAACTTTGGCCTGATGGTCAAGGAATCGCCCGACACTCTCGATACCACCCTGCTGGTTACTGCGCGGAACAAAATGAGAGCATCGGATGTGATTGAATATCATCTCAATTATGGAGGCGTTTATGCGGATACCTCTAAGCTCGTGAGAGATGTTGCAGTTAACCGCCATAATCGGGAGGCATTTGACAGTTTTACTACCAAGCTCGACTTTAAGGAAATCAACGGCAGATACATGGCAAGTAAGGTTTCAAAGTTCTATGTAGCAGATTTTATAAGAAATTTGAAAATCGCCTATGTAAACCGGAAATTTGATACAGAAGGGCTTTCTTCCTATATTGAGAACAGTGAAGTTTTCCAAGAGTGGGATGTTGTAATTGCTACCGGCGATTCGACAGGCCTTCCATTCTCTGTGAATAATGTTCCCCGAAAGCCTGCAATTCGTAGTTTTCATGTCAAAGGAGCAAAAGATACATACATCCGAATCGGCGGATCGAATAACCGTGTTATGGAGCCAGGTATCTTAAATGCCGGTTTGTGGCTCACAGAAAGTGATCGGGAGCATATTCTAAAAGAAAAGAATGCCCAGTCAAAAAACGGTAAGAAGTATACATCGCTGGGTGCCAATGATTATCTGCGATATAGGGTAAATCCAATCCTCGTTATCTATCCAATTGATTTAAACTGTGGCAATACTGCGGCTGAAAAAGAGCAGCTGTCTTCGCAGGAACAGAAAAAAGTTGCAGATCTGAAATTGCAAATTAAAAAGGAAGTCGGAAATGACCGAGAGCCCCTCCTCGCGTTTGCTATAGGATTTCCGAAAAAGGAATCCGGTGTAACAGTAACCTATCGGGCAAATTACATTAAGCTTGACGAAATCAATGCCAATATGGAAATTGATGACGATGGTGAAGGAGAAGAGGACGATGACAATTAATTTCGAAGAATACTTTAGATCGTTGACGCAACAGTTTTCTGGAAATCAAAAAAAGGTACCTGTAAATGCTCCTGTAGGTGTGTTTTACGGACTGAGCAACGAAGGATATCTTCGCCTTTCTATACTGTCCCTGCGCGGTGGTCCTCAAATGGAATCTACAAAACAATTGAGAGTTACACAGGGGGAAGAGAGCAAGGATGTTTATTGGACATGCTTTGATCTTCTAAGTAAAGAGGCTGAGCCGGTTTTTTACTCTTTCTGCTCAAATCTCTTAGAAGCAATCGAAGGTGCAGGCAATGAATCTGAAGCACTGAACAAGCTGAAAATACGGTATATTATTTGGAAATCGCTTTTCAAAAAGGAACCGACCGGAAATGTTCCTTTGGAGACTATCCAAGGATTGTTTGGCGAACTGTATTTTATGAAAAAATATATGTTCGGAAAATACGGCATACCTGCTTCTATTCGGGCGTGGAGCGGACCCGACGCGTTAAGCAAAGATTATGCGATCGGAACAGACTGGTATGAGATCAAAACCGTTGGAGCCAATTCTTCGTGCGTACATATTAATTCCGCAGCTCAGTTGTCTTCCGATATTCCAGGGCATATTGTAATTGTTCGTGCTGAAAAGATGTCCAGTGAATTTTCAAACGGAGAATCAAGTATTTTGGAGCTGTTTGAAAGCATTTTACAGGCCGTATCAGATGAAACGGTTGAAAATATTTTTAGTTCAAAAATAGCGTCATATGGGATCAACATTTTTGATCCAGCTTTTTCAGTTAAGTTTGATGTAAAAGATCTAAACTTGTATTCTGTTACAAATGGATTTCCCCGCATCACACTGAAAGAAGTTCCTTACCCTGAAATAACCAATGTATCTTATGATATCTCAATAGCGGCTATCAAACGATTCACGGAGGATTAACCATGATTTCGGTTGATGAATTTAGAGAAAGCTATATTAATGAGGATATTAATGCGCAGGCAGTGAATACATCAAGATATCCTATAGAAGTGTTCATCGAAAGCGCCGTAGACATTCTCCAGAACGATTATTCATTAATTGGAGGAATGGAGCAGTGCTATTACGAATACAGCAGAGGTTCGAAAAGTATGCGAATCGATGCTGCTTATCTTGACCTGCCGGCTAACACATTGAATCTCCTCTATGCTGATTACAACAATGGAGAGGTTAAAAATATCACCAATACTTTTATCTCTTCTAAAAGCCGTCTCTTAATTAGCTTTCTCGAAAACTCGCTAAAAGACCACTTCAAAAATGCAGAGTTGTCTGATCCATCTGTTCAATTAGCAAATAATATCAAAGCGAACTTCGGATATATCGGAAAAATCCATCTATTTATTGTAAGCACGGACAAGCTTAGTTCCGCTGTTAAAAATCTTTCGGTCCAATCTTTTCCTTGGAACGGACGCACTATAGACGTTGTGCTGGATGTACTTGATATTGAGAAAATATATCGTTCCAAATTGGTTGGATTCCAAAAAGAAGATATTGTCATTCATTGTGACGACTATGGGTTTGATGGAATTCCATGCATAAAGGCCGAAATTGACTCAGATCAGTATGATTCCTATCTTGCGATTGTTCCCGGCAAGTTCCTGTCAGATATCTATAAGAAGTACAGTTCTTCACTCCTCGAGTCGAATGTTAGGTCGTTTTTGAAATTTAACGGCGGAGTCAATAAAGGCATACGCGGAACAATACTTAATGAGAAGTCGAGATTCTTTACATACAACAATGGCATTTCGACTACAGCAGCTGCAATAGAAACCGATCACAGAGAAAACGGCGAGTTAATTATCAAGTCTTTCACTAATCTGCAAATTATCAACGGAGGGCAAACAACAGCAACTTTGGCGGCAACCAGTATCAAGAACAACGCAGACCTTTCGGGTATCTATGTTCAGATGAAGCTCACGGTACTTAAAGAGACCGATCCAGATCTGATCCGCTACATTGCAACTTACGCAAATAGCCAAAACAGAGTCAAAACTGCAGACCTTAACTCCAGTCATCCTTTCT
Organism: uncultured Lachnospiraceae bacterium; assembly: GCA_964606215.1. GTDB lineage: Bacteria > Bacillota > Clostridia > Lachnospirales > Lachnospiraceae > CAZSGT01. Next base: position 1,568 of record CAZSGT010000093.1, on the reverse strand, counting down.
ATGTCCGCGTTGAAGAGTACTCAAGGAAAGTTTATGCACCTGTGGCCGCCGGTCAAATTGTGCAGCCGCTTTGGTTTTTTGAGCGTACAAGAGGCCAGTATGAGCAGCCGCTTATGCAGATGACAAAGGCACAGCGCGAAGATTACAAACTTGTGCGACCTAAATCAAAAAAATTCACTCTGACAGATCTTGCAAAGTACATGAATGCGGCAGATATGCTTCCCCACTATGTTTCATGGGGTGGAGAAGTCAATGCAGCGCATTTCCATAACAATATGGTAAAACACTGGAATAAAGATAACAGTGTATATAATGAACTATTTTACAAAGAGCTGGTAGGAAAGAAAATCCTATTTGAGTATATAGGAAATATTATTTCTAACCAGATCTGGTATCAGGAAAACCGAGCTTATCGGCCTCAGTTAATTGCCTACACATTTTCAAAACTCGTTTTATCTGCAAAAAAAGCAAACAAACAAATAAATTACCGATTAATTTGGGATTTGCAAGAAGTTCCCACTTGCGCAGATGAGGACATCGCTGCGATTGCAAAAATTGCATTCGATGTTATGTATGATGAGAACCGACCCACGGCGAACATAGAAACCTATTGCAAGCGTGAGGAATGTTGGACAAATGTTGCTAAACAGAGTTATGCACTTAGTGAGGATAGCTATGGTGTTCTGATTACTCCAGCAGAAAAAGGAGAAGAGGTTGCGCAGGCAAAAAAAGATCAAAAGCTTGCTTCTGGGATTGAAGATGAGCTCGGGATATTTAAAAAGGGGAGCGCCTATTGGCAGAGCCTTGCAGAACGCGGACGTCGCCAGGATGTTTTAAACAGTAAAGACCTATTTGCTATTGAGAACGCAATTAAATACTGTGACTTTGTTTACACTTCGCTTTATCCAAAGCAGGTCAAGGAAATAATTGATGTTTTGAATAAGCTGAAGGAAAACGGTATTGAATAATTGTGTCAGGTGGTATCTTTATGGATAACAGATCAAAAGAAGCGCGAAGCAGAAATATGTCCCATATTCCAAGTAAGAACACAAAACCTGAAGAAGCAGTTCGGAAGTATCTGTTTTCACAGGGATTCCGATACAGAAAAAATGTTGCTAACTTGCCTGGGAAGCCGGATATTGTTTTGCCAAAATATAAGGCAGTAATTTTTGTTAACGGTTGCTTCTGGCATGCCCATGAGGGGTGTAAATGGTTTGTGTCCCCAAAAACCAACAAAGAATTCTGGGATAGCAAATTCCAATATAACAGATCGCGTGATGAGAACAACTATTTAAGGCTTAAGTTGTTAGGGTGGAAAGTAGTTGTTATTTGGGAATGTGAAATACGACATGGAGATCCACAGATAGCGCTTAATAATTTAGTTAAGCAGATAATTGGAGAACCGGAGCTTTTTCAATAGCAAGAAAATCGCTACGATTGTTTATACAAAAATTCGTTTATTTAGTTGTCTCTAATCTATCTTTGGCGGAGTACTTTTCTATGGTGTGAAGAACCCTGTCATATGTAACTTTTGGTCAGAATGAAGTCAGGCAGCAACGGAGACGTCC
>CAZSGT010000092.1:0-6698 GCA_964606215.1 uncultured Lachnospiraceae bacterium | reverse complement strand
TTGCGTCTGCGTCAAGTCCGAACTCCTCGCCTCTGTAAACTGGCATATCTGTTACGATCGTTCCCGGTGAGTTCTTTGCAAGGTTGTATGCCTCTTTTAAAGTGTTGACTTTAACCACATTGTTTCCGTAGAAAGCGGCCTCAACAATGGCGCGTGTGTTTGTTACGGCTTCTCCGGTTCTGGGAAAACCCGTTTTGCCGGCACCAATCTCGTCCAATTTGTAATTTGCTTTTGTTGCCATGAAAGTTACCTCCTGTTAGATATGTGTGTTGTGAATTCATGATGTGCGAAACGCCTGTGCTGAGCGCAACCGTAAAAAAATCAAAAGTCCCGCACTATGTGCACAGTATATCGGCTTTGTATAAATTTGTCAAGCGAAAGCGAATCTGCTATAATAGAAACAATAGTATTTTTGGTTTCGTAAAGGTAAAGTGAAGACACAAAATGTCCAAGGGCATCTGCGGACATGGGAGACCTGCAAGGTGCGTTCCACAATTTCGGGCGAGGGAATAACAGCCGGACAGGAGGGTGAATATGGATAATAAAACATCGAAAAATCAATTGCGGTATCTGCTGTTACAACAGAGCTATGAAGATGCATGGAAAGAGTATGCCGGACATCTGGAGGCAAGGAAAAAGAACAAGTGGGATTATGTTATACTGACGGCGGCGAATAAGGAACAGGCGGCAATGTTTCAGGGGGAGATTGACTGGCGGCTGGAAAATAATCTTATCCCTCAGGATTCCAGGTATGTGGTGCTTCCGGATCCGGATGGTATGCGGATTGGTTCAGGCGGAGCCAGCCTTCATGTTCTGCATTATCTTGCAGAGCAGGAGAACCAGGAAAAAAACAACTTTTTCAAGGGAAAACGAATTTTGGTTATCCATTCTGGTGGAGACAGCCGGCGGATTCCACAGTATTCTTTATCTGGCAAGTTGTTTGCGCCGATTCCAAGAGAGCTTCCTGCGGGAACGGCGTCCACATTGTTTGATGAGATTATGATAGGCTGCTCCATGATTCCGGGACAGATGCAGGAAGGTATGATGATGGTTTCTGGTGAATCCCTGTTGATTTATAATGGGCTTCAGCTGGATGTACAGTTTTCCGGTGCAGCGTGCGTGACGGTAAAACGTACTCTGGAAGAAAGTGTGGGACGAAATGTACTTTGTACCAATACAAGAGGACAGGCAGAACGGGTTGTCAGGGACCTTTCCCCGAGGCAGCTTCAGATGATTGGCCTGGTGGATACGGACGGACAGGTTTCTGTCAGCGCAGGGGTGGCGCTTTTTGACGCTGAGCTTTTATACGCCATGTATGGGCTTATCAGTACGGCAGGCCGTCTGGATAGTAAAAAATACAATCGTTTTATCAATCCAGGCATAACACTTAGCATCCATTCGGACTTTTTGGGCGCCATGGCCACAAAAGCTACTTTTACAGATTATTTGCGGGAAACTGGTGAAAACCAGAAGAGCGCTGCATTGGAGCAGTGTAAGCGCACAATATGGGAAGCGCTGCATCAGTATAACATTCATCTGATAAATGTGGCGCCTGCTGCCCTTGTATATTTTGATACCACATCACATTTGCAAAAACTGGTTACACAGGAGATAAAGAACTTTAAATATCTTGGATGGAAAAAGCTGGTTCACTCCGCATGTTCCGATGCAAAGCGGGAAAAGAATTCTCTAATTGTCAACACACTGGTAACGGATGCTTCAAATGTGCGATTCGGAAGAAACTGTTATGTAGAAAATTGTTATATTGGTAAGAATACATTTATTGGCGACAAATCCATAGTCTCCTGCCTGCATTTATTTGATGTGGTGATTCCTGCGGATGTGGTCCTTCATGGATTGAAGGAAAAGCAGGGCGGATATGTAACCCGTCTGTATGGTATTCTTGACAATCCAAAGCTTACCCTGAAACAGGGAGCCACATATCTTGGTTCGTCCCTGGAGCGTTTTATGAAAAAGAATCAATTGACAGAGAGCGATTTGTGGGAAAAGGATGAGCCAAAAGACCTGTGGCATGCCAGATTATTTGTGGAAGGGCAGAGCATGTACGAGGCGACAAAACACGCTCTTGTCGTGCACAAAATGGCTTTGGGGCAGGCAAGTGAGGAAACCCTGTCATGGTTCAAAGAAAGTTTCCGTCAAAGCCTTGCCAGCAGTTATGAGGGGGCAGATGGGAATGCCCTTGGTCCATGGAGAGACAATCTGCAGAATTATATTCTGGTGCAAAGTTATGTGGAACAGATTCGCCAGGGAGTACCTCCGGAGAAAGCCATGAATATTTTTGGTTCCGGGTTAAAACGGGGACAGTACAAACTGCTGAATGAGAAGGCAAATGATGGCAGTTTGTCCGACAAGCTCCGCATATATCTTGGGCTGTCCTGGGCTGTCCCGAATAAAGTGGGTCATTATGATTCCATGACGCCTCTGGATTTGGAGCAGAAAGTTTTTTACGAAATACGGTCTGCTATCACGGAGGATACTTTCCGTAGTGTGCGATACAGGGAAGATGTAAAGATTATCAGAGACCATGTCCATCTGCAGATGCCGGTGCGCGTTAACTGGGGCGGTGGCTGGACGGACACGCCTCCATTCTGCCTCGAACATGGCGGAGCGGTTATCAATGCCGCCATTGCCGTGCGCAACCAGCTTCCGATACAGGTGCATGTGTACAAAATTTCCGAGAAAAAGATTCAGTTTGAGAGCCAGAACGGTACTGCAAAAGCGGAGTATACCGATTTGGAAAAACTGCAGGACTGCGGCAATACATATGATTTATTTGCGTTGCACAAAGCGGCACTCATTGTCTGCGGAATTTTGCCCAGGGAAAACACAGGACAGAGCCTGGAGGAGATTCTGGATAATATAGGTGGTGGAATCCGCATTACCACGGAGGTAATGGATTTGCCCAGAGGTTCCGGACTGGGGCTTAACAGCATTCTGGCCGGCGCTTGTATAAGGGCGCTGCATATGCTTATCGGCGAGAAGCTGAAAGAAGAAACCTTGTTCCAGCTGGTGCTTGCCGTCGAGCAGATGATGGGAACTGGCGGTGGCTGGCAGGATGGCATCGGTGGTCTGGTTCCCGGGATAAAGCTGATTACCAGCAGACCAGGGATACATCAGGACGCCCGGATAGACCAGGTTAATATCCCCTCGTCTGCCATAGATGAATTGAACCGGCGTTTTGTTATGGTAAATACCGGACTTCGGCGTTCTGCCATTAACGTGGTAAAACGTATTGTGAAAAAATATTTATCCGGAGATAGTGCTACGATTTCTGCGTTGCAGGAAATGTTATCTGTAAGCGTGCTGATGAAGTTTAATTTAGAGCGGGGCGATATCGACGGCTTCGCAAAATTGCTGAACCAGCAGTGGGATTTGTCTTTGAAATTATACGAGGAGACCAGCAATGTCTGCATTGAGGCGATTTTGCAGGCATGCGAGGATTTGATTGACGCCAGGTTTATTGCCGGTGTAGGAGGCGGTGGATTTTTGCAGCTGATTTTGAAGAAAGATGTTTCCAAGAAAAAGGTGCATGAACGGCTGGCAGAGGTATTCCCGGGAACGGATATTGATGTATGGGATGTCCAGCTGTGGATGTAATGTCGGCAGTGAGCATATAATATTGGAGAACAGGGGCGTGAGCTCCCTCGACGAATGTTCTCGAAATGGAGGTATTTTATGAGTGAAAAATTAAATGCATATTCCCTTCATATGGGACCGGCGAAATGTGCGGTGGATCTGGGAGATGGCAGCGAGAGGGGAGAGTATGTAAATCAGGATTATGTTTTGCAGAAGCTGGGAAGACCCCACCGTGCCATTAACCTTATGTACTGCTATTATCCCAATGACGAGGGATGGCCGGGACGTGCCAGCGTGGTACACGCAAACCCGGAAGTAAAATTTGCGTGGGATTTCCCCTATGACGATTACTTTACATACAAGGGCGGCTTGAATGGAACTCTGGACGATGAGCCCTTTACATGTATGCGGGATGTCCGCCGCCATGGGCAGGATGTGCTTCTTACCATGACCATAGACCCGAAGGTTTCCGATGAGCATATTGTTGCCATTGCAAAGGACCTTCGCACGTTCGGGCGTGTTCAGCTTCGCATTAACCACGAGGCTACAGGAGACTGGTTCTCCTTTAACAAGCGTGCCAGTTATGAGGAGGTTGCCGCATTTTTTGCACATTGCTGCGAGATTATCCACAAAGAAGCGCCCAATGTCAAAGTGATTCTTTGTCTGGACGGTGTGAAAGGCGTAGATGATGAAAAAATGGAGATGGAAGACATCTTTGCAGAGGCTGCCAGAGCCGCCGATATTGTTTCCGTTGACCGGTATATGTCACTGCACTGGGGCTGGCCTTACGATGTGGCAGAAGAGGGAGGCACTTCCTTTTCCAGAAGCAAGGTGGAGGATATCTATAAACTTGCCAAAAAGAGTTATGAGCGCTACGCTTTTGTGAATAACGGCGTGAAGAAACCCATGGTGCTTTCTGAGTTTAATGCGGATGGAGACGTGACGGGGCCATATGATCAGGCGCAGATGCTGAAGGATTTCTGCCAGATGTTGAAAGAGGATTCCGAAAGCTGGCTCAACGGGTTTACCTTTTACCAGTTCCGCGACCGTGGACGTCTTGGTCTGGAGATAGAGGACCCCAACAATGCGGAGGTTGGAATCCCGCAGCCGGTGATGGATGTCTACCGGGACATTATCAGTGAAGATTTCTTCTCTCCCTCCATGGAACAGAAGGAGCAGCAGACCCTTCCAGCCAAGCTTCGCTGGGGCGGTTCGGAGGATGCGGATGGACTGGCAGTCCCTTTGCATTTCGACGCTTCTCCTGTATTTTGTGAGGCATATTTTGAAGAGGATAACGTGGATGCAAATCTTATGATGGAGTTGAATGGACATTGGTTCTACAAAGCTCCGGGAGTGAAATGCGTGGATATGATGAGTGCATTTTTCAAGAAGCCGTTGGATGGTGAGGCAGATATGACACTGAAGATTTTTGCACCGCCGGCTTCTGGCGAAAATGATCCGTCCCAGGGGGATGACTGGCAGGAGAATTACTATTATGAGCTTACCGCACTCCCCAAAATCCGTATCCGGTATGCACCGATTGTGAAATAGGGCATATAGTAATGTAGATGAAAAATGTCATGGTAAAAAGTTGCTACATAGCGGAATATCCGCAGAAAATAAGCAGTTTGGTTCTTTTTACTCTGGTGTTTGGATTCTATGTAAGATACAGGCTTACAAACTGCATGATATAGATTCAGGGCTGTCACTTTGCAAAGTTTTATTTGCTAAAGTGACAGCCCCGTTGTTTATTACACTACGCTGATTCGAAAAGCACGGCAGCGTATGCTATTCTTACATCTTGATTTTCTTTACGTTGCTCCAGTCGGAAACAAGTTTTCCGTCTGCGGTGGTTTTATATGTACGAACGCGTACATAGTAAGTTTTCTTCTTTTTCAGTGATTTCAGGGTGGTACTTGTTTTTTTGTTGCCCTTCACAGTCACTTTCTTTACATTCTTGGTGAATTTCCTGTTGGTGGAATACTGTACTTCAAAACCGGTAGAATTGGTATTTTTCTCCCATGTAACAGTCATTTTACCCTTGTTCTTTTTCTTCAGCTTTTTCAGCTTCTTTAATTTGATGCTGGACGGTTTCACCGTTACAGTAATCACTTTTGATGCATCCAGATACTCTGCTACCTGGTTGACGGTAATAGTGATTTTAGCCGTACCGACAAAGTTTTTGGCAACAGTTACGGTACCTGCGGCATTGACGGTAACATAGCGGTTGTTGCTCTGGTAAGAGAGCGTGCCTTTTCCATTTGTCCTGGCATTAAGGGAAAATACAATCGCATTTTTTGAAGTTGTCTTAATAACGTTTGATGCGGTAATGACACTTGCAATGCACTGTCCGATGGATTTTGTCGCAATGCCCAGCTTCTGCGCATAAGCCATAGCATAAGAACCAGTATATGCATGGACAACGATGTCGCTGCCAGTTTCTTTGAATACGTCTTCTTCAAATTTTTTGACAGATACCGGAATGACAACAGTTGTGACCTTACTCATGCCGTGGCAAGCCATTGCTGGGACGGTTTTTAAGCCACTCTCGAAGGTGAGGGTTTCAACGGCACTGCCAAAGAATGGCCCGTGATCTCCTCCATAATTATCGTGCATAGAGACAATGGTCTTAGGAACCGTAATTTCTTTTACGCCAGTATTTTCATCCAGAATGCGGGCGCCCAGTTTCGTAAGGGCGGATGGCAGAATGAGTTTTACCAGCCCGGAAGAAGCAAATGCAGCGCTTTCAATCACAGTCACGGAATCCGGGATAGCGATTTCAAGTAGTTCAGTACACTCTCTAAAAGCAGCTTCGCCAATGGTGGTCACGGAATCCGGAATGGATACAGATGTCAGTGCGGCAGCACCGTGGCAAGCCATTGCCGGAATGGTTTTCAGACCATTCTCAAAGGTGAGAGATGTAATAGCACTGCCAAAGAATGGCCCGTGATTTCCTCCATAATTATCGTGCATAGAGACAATGGTCTTAGGAACCGTAATTTCTTTTACGCCAGTATTTTCATCCAGAATGCGGGCGCCCAGTTTCGTAAGGGCGGATGGCAGAGTCAGGCTGGTCAGCCCGGAAGAAGCAAATGTACCGC
>CAZSGT010000091.1:0-6716 GCA_964606215.1 uncultured Lachnospiraceae bacterium | reverse complement strand
GGAGCGTTTTTTGCTCTATAGGAATAGTCGTGAAACGACTACTTTCCTATAGAGTGAAAATAATCTGCGAGCTTGCTCGCAAGATATTTGAACGGCAATGCCAACCATGTTGGCTATGCGAACGTGAGAAACTTGCAACGCGTGTTTCTTATCGTTTTAAAAATTCATTACCGTTTTCCAAAATGTATCAGCGCTATCATACCCGGTCCCGTATGGGCTCCGATGATGGGACTCAAATACATTTTCGTTATTTTCGCCGCCGGATTGACCTCCAAAATCTTTTTTTCCAGCAAATCTGCACGACCAGGACAATCTCCATGGACAATATACACCCGGTCCCCCATCTGTGAATCCCTGCTTTCCATGTATCTGTCCAGAAGATTCTTCACCGCCATCTTTTCTCCCCGCTTCTTGTCGATGGTAATCAGTTTCCCCTCATCATCAACCTTTAAAATTGGCTTTATATTGAGAGCGGTTCCCAAAACGGCTGTCGTTGCGGGAATCCGTCCGCCCCGCTTCAAATACATCAAATCCTCTACCATAAACCAGTGGCACGTCCGTTGCCGGTTTTCCTCCAGCCACTTGGCATTTTCCTCCAAGGTCATGCCTTTTTCCATATTTTCCACTGCCTTTTCTACTAAAAGTCCCATCCCCGCAGTAGCGGCAAGAGTATCAACCGGAAGAAACACTCCATCCGGCACCATCTCCGCCAATTCCTGCTTTGCCAGATTGGCAGAATCCACCGTCTTTGTCAGACCACTGGAAAGGGGCAGATATAATACATCTTTTCCCTCTTTCAAAACAGGCTCAAAAATTTCTATATATTTTTGAGGAACAATCTGACTGGTCCGGGTTACCATGCCATCCCGCTGTATATCATAAAATTGTTTCAACGTTTCTTCGGACTCCAAATCCTGGCAAATCCGTTCTTCCTCTCCAATGGTATATCCCATAGGAACCATGTGGACACCCTTTTCCTGAAAAAACTTTTTGTCCACATCCGCAGATGCATCCGTATAAATCACATAAGGTCTTGCCATTATATCCTCCATTCCTGTACGATAACAAGCTCTATCCCGCTTTGCAGGCCATCTCAGTCGCCCAAAAGCAAAGTAACACGTGTTGCTTTTATTGTTTTTCTGTATTATAATTGCTATATCCGGTAATTACAATGGTCAATATGTTTACATGTGTTTCCTAAGTAACACTCACTACCTATATGTTACATTTTTCCGAAAGGAGCTTTCTCATGATTGATTCCCCCACTGACAAACGCGTGCTGCGCACAAAAAAATGCATACACGATACATTTATTTCCCTGCTCATGACCCAGGATGTAAAAAAAATCACTGTAAAGCAGCTGGCAGATGCGGCTGGTATCAACCGGAAAACCTTCTATACCTATTATACGGATATTGAGGATTTATTTTTGCAGCTGCAAAATTCTCTCGTAAACAAGCTGGCGGCAGAGTTTTGCAAATTTGATTTGACTTCCCCGGACTTTAGCAGTCTGGCATTGTTTGATTCCCTGCAAAAGGTGATTTCGGAAGATATGCCGCTGTACCGCCGCCTCAACCAGCTCCATGCCATTCCACACATAGAAATCCTGTTAAAAAATATTATCGTAGATATTTTTAATCAACACTACGAAAACTCCTTTGGCCTGGACTGCGCAGAATACACTCTATATGTAGAATATTTCATTTCCGGAATTTTATCCATGTACATTAAATGGCTCAACGACGATTCCGGAATCACTCTGGAACAAATGAGCGAAATGGCAAGCAATGTAGTTTTATCCGGTTTCGCCCCCATCCTTGAAAAGCTTATTCGTGAATCGGAACCAGAATTCTGACTTTACTTTGGATATCCCACATTTTTTAAAGAGCATATACTGTTTTTCACTTTACTTTTGGCGGTTTTGGCTCTATAATAAAATTAGTACTATGGGGGTTAAATTATATTAGCTTCCTAACAAAAATATTGAACGTAAGAGAGGAGAATACATATGCGTTTAGTTACAAGGTCTGATTTTGATGGTCTGGCATGCGGAGCCCTGTTAAAGGAAGCAGGGGTCATTGACCATTGGAAATTTGCCCATCCCAAGGATTTACAGGATGGTCTGGTAGAGGTAAACGAGGACGATTGCCTTGCAAATGTCCCATATGTAGAAGGTTGTGGTCTCTGGTTTGACCACCACAGCAGCGAGCATGAGCGCAACGAGCTGGCTGGAAAATACAAAGGCGAGAGCCGTGTTGCTCCCTCCTGTGCCCGTATCATTTACGAGTACTACGGCGGAGAAGAGCGATTTCCACAGTTTACGGATATGATGGTTGCCGTAGATAAAGTTGATTCCGGCAATCTGACTTTAGATGAAGTACAAAATCCCACCGGATGGATTCTGGTCGGATTCCTGATGGACCCCCGTACAGGTCTTGGCCGTTGGAGAAATTTCACAATTTCCAACTATCAGTTGATGGAAAAACTCATCGACGCCTGCCGCACCATGACCACCGATGAGATTTTAAATCTTCCGGACGTCAAGGAACGTATTGAAGTATATTTTGAGCAGACTGCCAAATTTAAAGAGATGGTCACAGCTCACACCCGTGTGGAGAAAGACGTGATTATTTCTGATTTACGCGGTGTAGACCCCATCTATTCCGGTAACCGTTTCATGATTTACAGCATGTATCCGGAGCAGAATATCTCTGCCTGGATTGTCAGCGGACGCGGCGGCAAAGGCTGTTCTGTGGCTGTTGGCTACAGCGTACTAAACCGCACTTCCTCCGTAAATGTAGGAAGCCTGATGTTAAAGTACGGCGGCGGCGGTCACCGTGCCGTAGGAACCTGCCAGTTCCCGGATGAAACCATGGACGAAATGGTTCCAAAGCTTTTGGATGAATTGATAAACTACGAAGCCTAGGCAGTTTATTGCAACAACCCAACACAGACAATATATACCTTTCCGGCGGAGCATTTCCATTCGAAACACTCCGCCGGTTTTAAAATACATATTTTTCATACATAACGGTGCTTCTTTTTCCTTATTCGTCAGCCGCATCTGCCCGCTCGTATGTATCTTTAAAGATTTCTCCCTGTATAATATAGATATCCGACAAATCTTCCTGACGGACTGCCAGATAATCCCCTGCCTTCCCGATGAAATAATCGTCGGTTTCTCTGTTTGAAAAAACCTTGGTACGCCGCTTTAACTGTCTGGCGTAAATCCGTTTTCCTTCTTTGGGATAAGAAAGCTTTGCAAGTGTGTCAATGGCAATATATTCCCCGGTCTCCATAATTTCCACCGTGGGAATATATGCTGTCATTTTCTCAAAAATATCTAAGGGTTCTTCGCTAATCTCATAGGAATGTTCAAACTTTTCCCTCTGGATATTATACACTTCCCCCTCGACTCCAATCATCATATAAACATCTTCCGATGCTGTTACATTGAGGCCTGTGGTATTCTCCAGCGTCTTTACCTTAAGGACTGTCCCCGCTTCCACAATATCCGTGGTTTTTACCATCGCCCAGGGAACTTCTTTCTTTTTATACAGCGGAAGTTTTTGTACCAGTTCCAACTCCCTCTGCCCATATTCCCACGGACAAACAATTTCACACTCCTGAAAATACGCCATCAGGCTGTCCAGAAAATACTGTTCCAGATTGTAGGATTCTCCCTGCTCCAGCCGGATAAGCATAGTAGAAATCTCACCCCTGGCATTGCAGGCGTCTCCATCACAATTTCCAAATTCCCCGGTTACAAAGTCCATAAATTCCAATGCCCGGATTTTTGGATTTTTACTGGTACAGAACAGTCGGTTTGTCTCTTCCGACAATACCACCGTCACTGTCAAAGAATCCGGTGACGTCTCCTGGCACTGCAACAGCCGCTCCGCATTCTGCTGCTCCTTTTCCGGTGAAACATATTTTTCTTCTCTGAAAAAAAACACCCGCAATTCCTGCATGGGATTGCGATATGCAGACATAATAAAATCAGGTAATTCTGCACTGCTTAACTTCTCATACATCTCCATTCTCACTTTTACTCCTTATCCGTTCATATAAATCTCTGTACTCCTGGGTTACATAGGTAAGCTGAATCCCCACCTGTCCCCTTTCGCACTCCAAAACTTTCCCATACACGTTTGCAAAAAGAGGAGTAACCTCATCCTCCACTCCTGCTATTTCAAGATTGGCGTATAGCTGTATGGCATTTTTCTCTTCCAGTTCAACCTTTACATAGCGGTCTGACATTTCTAAAAGCCGGCAAAACAACGGCTCATCCTTTATCTGCTTTTCCATGACCTTCCGGACAAGCAGATGAATCTGTCCAGATACTGGAATCTGAGGGTTTTTCTCCACTTTAGCCAGCGTACACCAATGGCTGCCTTTTATGCCATCCACCTCGCATATGGTGATGGAACGATGCATTCCCTTTGGCATCACGGTAAACTCCCTGCAGATATGTACCTGCTCCTCTATATCTGCCAGGGTCTCTTTGGACACAAGGACCTGCCCGCCCACACTGTATCCCTCTATGCGGGAACATACATTTACGGCACGTCCAATAACGTTATAACGCATCATGCGCTCCGAACCGATATTTCCAATAAACACTTCTCCTTTATGAATTCCAACGCCCATCTCTACCAGTGGATATCCGTGTTCGATATTATACCGATTTACGTGCTTCATCCGGTTTTGCATGGTTATCCCAGCTGTCAGTGCGTCTGTGATGGATGTTTTTGTATGTACCGGAGCCCCAAATACTGCCAAAATACCGTCTCCCATAAACTCTATCACCGTACCGCCAAATTCCAGAATCGTATCTGTCATGGTGCCAAGATACTGATTTACCATACCTGTCACAATCTCCGGGGGAAGGGTATCTGAAATCGCCGTAAATCCACGCAAGTCTGTAATCATTACAGAGACTTCCCGTTTACCTCCTGCTCCCATGGCTTCCTCGGGGTTATTTAAAATCACTTCCACCACATCGTCCGAAAAATAACGACCAAAGACTTGCTGCAGCAATTCATTTCTGGCAGAGAGCTGTGTATTGAGCTTCTCAATCTCCTTTGCCGCCTCCAATTGCTGTGCCTGCCTTTGCAGCATTTTTTCGTAACTCCTGGTGATTTCATGCTGTCTTGCCGTATGTTCAATACGCACTACCGACAATTCTGTCAGTGGCTTTAACAGGACAACCATGGCACCCAGCCGATAACATTCTTCATCCATATCCTCACTGCGGCTCCCCACCATAAAATAGTACGGGATTCCGGCATATGCCGCCTGTGATTTTAACAGCTTCAGTGCCTGAAATTCCTGCGGTTTCTGTGTATCATAATCTACCAGAATCAGTGAAGGCAGACGTTCAGACGCCATCACTTTTTGCACAGCAGCATAAGACAACAGACACACCGCACGCATACCGCCCTTGTTGTTAATCTGCCTCTGAATCTCTATAACGGATTGTCTGTCACTGTCAATAACCCAGATTTCTCTTTCCATTCCGTCTACTCCTTGCTTTGCAGGCTTCACATAAGCTGCCTGTCCGAATACGGATTCCGCATTCCCTACAGGTAATTCTCACACTGGAACCTCTCGGAATCTCCAGCCTCTCATCCTCCAGAAACTGTCGAATCACATTCCTGGGAATCCCGGTAGCCTGCTGAATCTCCAGAATCGAATGGGCACCGTTTTTCTCAAGAAAATTACGTACAATATGATAACTGTCAAAATTTTCCCGGTTACAACTCTTACACAAATAGGTTCCCATACTGACTTTTTTTAATTTCCCGCCACAATATTTACATTTAATCGGCTGTGCATTGGCCTGAAGGGAATTGTAATTTTTCCGCCGGGTCTCATCGTCCAGCATCCCATCCATCTTAGACTGTAGCAAAATCTTGTCTAATGAATTGGATTCTTCCACCTCTGCCGGGCTCTCTGCTTCCACCGTCTTCTTCTGGGAATCCAACAGACCCTCGAGACGTTCTTTTAATAATTGCAGCGCACTTTCTCTATCTGCAGAATAAAATATGGACTGCACATTATTCAGATAAAAACGAAATACATCATTAAATGGCTCCTCGTCCAGACACAGCGGAACAATAATTCGATGACTGTTTACTGCGCAATCAATCTCCTTTTCTATCCAGATGGAATTCTGGGAATTTTGGGAAATCAAAAGCACAAACACCTGGCATGCAGAGATTGCCTGTGGAATCTCTCTTGCATAATTGGAGCCAAGAGGTATCATTTCCGGAGCGCGCCAATATCTGATACCCGCTTCTTTTAGCATCTTAACCACAGCATTTGACTGATGTATATCTTTTGAACTATAACTGATAAATACATATGGTTCCTCCGTCACACGATGCCCTCCTTCCTGTTATACTACCACTCTATTTCGTCCACCCTCTTTAGCTGCATACAGTTTTTCATCTGCAAACTTTACGTTAACATCGGGGCCGTACTCCGCCTTTACCTCACTCACGCCAAAGGACATGGTAACATGTATATCTGTCCCCTCAAAAGTACAGACAGTATTTTCTACTTTTTTGCGAATCCCTTCCGCAACCTCTCTCGCTTCCTCCATATTCTTGGCAGAAAGCAACAGAACAAACTCTTCTCCACCCCAGCGGAACACATCATCGTCAATGCCCATGCTGTCCGTTAAAATATCGCCAACCATGGTCAGCACCGCA
>CAZSGT010000090.1:0-6766 GCA_964606215.1 uncultured Lachnospiraceae bacterium | reverse complement strand
CCGTAGAAAAGTTTGATTACACCAAAGGATATAAATTTAGTACCTACGCTACCTGGTGGATTCGCCAGGCGATTACCAGAGCCATTGCGGACCAGGCGAGAACCATCCGTATTCCGGTGCACATGGTGGAAACCATCAATAAATTTGTGCGGGTACAGCGTATGCTGTTGCAGGAGCTTGGCAGAGAGCCGTATCCGGAAGAGATTGCGGAGAAAATGAATATGCCGGTAGACCGGGTGCGTGAGATTCAGAAAATTTCCCAGGAGCCCGTATCCCTGGAAACCCCCATCGGTGAAGAGGAAGACAGCCATCTGGGAGATTTCATTCAGGATGACAATGTTCCGGTGCCTGCGGAGGCGGCGGCATTTACCCTGCTGAAAGAACAGCTGAATGAAGTCCTTGGAACGCTGACAGAACGGGAGCAAAAAGTTCTGAAACTCCGTTTTGGGCTGGACGATGGCAGAGCGAGAACCTTAGAGGAAGTAGGCAGGGAGTTCAGTGTCACCAGAGAGAGAATCAGGCAGATTGAGGCAAAGGCGCTGCGAAAGCTGCGTCATCCAAGCAGAAGCCGCAAACTAAAGGATTATCTGGATTAGCATCGGATGCCTCTACTGGTGCCAAAGGGTGCGGTGCTGCCAGATTACCAGAACGCAGAATGCGGAAAGGAGCGTTATGGTCAGATTATCGGAACGCCTGCAGATGGTGGCGGATATGGTGTCTGTGAAAAGCAGCGTTGCAGATATTGGCTGCGACCATGGACATACTTCCCTGTACTTAGCACAAAGCGTCGGAGTCCGTCATGTGATAGCTATGGATATCAACAGGGGACCGTTGGAACGGGCGAGAGAACATATTTTACAGGCACAGATGGAAGACCGTATTGAAACCAGACAATCGGATGGGGCAAAACAACTGAATCCAGGTGAAGTGGAGGGCATGGTCATAAGCGGTATGGGCGGTGCCCGGATGGTAAAAATATTGTCTGAGAGCAGACTGGTAGCAGCTTCATTAAAAGAACTGGTTATCCAGCCCCAGTCAGAACTTCCGTTGATACGCAGATATCTGCATCAGGCTGGATTTGTTATTGCACAGGAACGGATGGCAGTGGATGCGGATAAGTTTTATGTGGCAATCCGGGCGGTGCCGGGACAGGAAGAGTACGGTACGGACCAGTTGGCGCAAATCTATTACCGGTATGGAAAATGTCTCATTGAAGATAAAAACCAGATACTAAAGACATTTTTACTCCGGGAGCTGAAAAGGCTGGATGGGATTTTGGAACGATTCCGGCGGGAACCGGAATGCGGGGAGAAGGCTGGACGCAGAATGCAGGAATTGACTTTAGAGAAAGAACAGATATACAAGGTGTTGGATATGCTGTAGAAAGGTATGGTGTCTATGTTAAAAGTAACGGTTGATGGAGTGTTAAAAGAATATCCGGAAAAAACTACATATCTGGATATTAGTAAAGAGGTACAGGAACAGTATGACCACGATATTATTCTGGGAATGAAAAACGGGGTAAAAC
Organism: uncultured Lachnospiraceae bacterium; assembly: GCA_964606215.1. GTDB lineage: Bacteria > Bacillota > Clostridia > Lachnospirales > Lachnospiraceae > CAZSGT01. The sequence goes on along the minus strand of CAZSGT010000090.1, from coordinate 5,238 downwards.
TGATGGAATTAAAAAAGAAGATAAAGGGGGGCGAAGAGATTTCCTTTGTCACTACATCAGATGTTCCCGGTAACCGGACATACATACGCGGTGTGAAATTTATGATGGTCAAAGCCATTTATCAGGTACTTGGAAAGCGGAATGTAGAGGATGTTTTCATTAAGTTTTCCATTGGCAACGGTTATTACTGTGAACTTACCGGAAAGAGCAAGATGAGCGCCGAGCAGCTGGCAAAAGTAAAAGAGACCATGCTTTCCTATGTAGAACGGGACATTCCCTTCTGGAAACGTTCCCTGGATACGCCGGAGGCCATCGCCACCTTTGCGAAACACAATATGAAAAGCAAGGAGCGATTGTTTCAGTACCGCAGGGTATCCAAAGTAAACGTGTACAACCTGGAAGACTTTGAAGATTATTATTACGGATATATGCCACCCAGCACAGGTATGTTAAAATATTTTGATTTGCAAATGTATGCGGATGGTTTTGTGCTGGTGGTTCCAAATAAAAAAACGCCGGATGTGGTGGATGAATTCGTGCCAAAACCAAAGCTGTTTGAGACGTTGAAGCAGTCAAACACATGGGGAAAAATGCTGGAGATAGACACCATCGGCGCCTTGAATGACGCAGTGGCAAATGGAAAAATCCGGGATTTGATTCTTGTGCAGGAGGCTCTGCAGGAGAAGAAAATCGCCCAGATTGCCCAGCAGATTGTAGACGATGGTGCGAAAAAGTTTATCATGATTGCAGGACCATCCTCTTCCGGCAAGACCTCCTTTTCCCACCGGCTGTCCATACAGCTTCGGACCCTGGGACTGAGGCCCCATCCCATCCCGGTGGATGATTATTTTGTAAACCGGGAGGAAACGCCTTTAGATGAGAACGGCAATTATAATTTTGAGTGTCTGGAAGCAATCAATGTGGAGCTGTTCAACAAAGATATGAATGCGCTGCTCCGGGGAGAGCGGGTGGAACTGCCAACCTTTAATTTCCTCACCGGACAAAGGGAATACCGGGGCAATTTTAAGCAGCTAGGTCCCGACGATAACCTGGTAATAGAGGGAATCCACGGACTGAACGATAAATTATCCTATTCCCTGCCGGAGGAAAGTAAGTTCAAGATTTATATCAGTGCATTGACACAGATTAACATTGACGAACACAACCGGATTCCCACCACGGACGGCAGACTGATTCGCCGGATTATCCGGGATGCCAGGACAAGAGGCGCCAGTGCAGCCCATACGGTCGGCATGTGGCAGTCTGTACGCAGAGGAGAGGACGAGCATATCTTCCCATTTCAGGAAAAAGCAGACGTTATGTTTAACTCTGCGTTGATTTATGAGATGGCAGTACTAAAGCAATATGCGGAGCCATTGTTGTTTAGCATTCCAAAGGATGCAAAGGAATATGTGGAAGCCAAACGATTGCTGAAGTTCTTAGATTATTTTGTGGGTGTAAATGCAGATGAGATTCCGACCAACTCTATTTTGCGGGAGTTTGTGGGAGGAAGTATTTTTAATGTATAGTTGTTTTGGCCTAAGAACAAGGAAGACAGGAGTTTCATAAACAGGAGGAATCAGACCATGGCAGTATTGATTGACGGCAAAAAGATTTCAAATCAGATTAAAGACGAATTAAAAGAAGAGGTAGCAGCGCTGAAGGAGCAGGGAAAACAGGTGACTCTGGCAGTGATTCAGGTGGGAGAGGACCCGGCGTCCACAGTGTATGTCGGAAATAAGAAAAAGGCGTGTGCCTATATCGGAATCCAGTCCCAGGCATATGAGCTTGCAGAGACCATCACCGAAAAAGAACTGTTGGAGCTCATTGACAAACTCAATGGGGATGAGGAGGTAAATGGAATTCTGGTCCAGCTGCCTCTGCCGGAACATATCAATGAGGACCGGGTAATCCGTGCCATTGACCCGGCAAAGGATGTGGACGGATTCCATCCCCAGAGCGTAGGACAGTTAAGCATTGGGCAGAAGGGGTTTGTCTCCTGTACGCCTGCTGGGATTATCCAGCTGTTAAAGCGGGAAAATATATCCATTGAAGGAAAAGAGTGTGTTGTCATCGGAAGAAGCAATATTGTAGGAAAACCGATGTCTATGCTTCTTTTACGGGAAAACGGAACCGTGACGGTCTGCCATTCCCGCACGAAAGATTTAAAAGAGGTGGCAAAGCGGGCAGACATACTGGTGGCGGCAATTGGAAAACCCAAATTTATCACCAGTGAGTATGTTAAAGAGGGAGCGGTGGTCATTGATGTGGGGATTCACCGGATGGAAAACGGAAAACTTTGCGGAGATGTGGATTTTGACGACGTAGAGCCTCATGCCAGCGCTATAACGCCAGTACCCGGCGGTGTAGGACCTATGACCATTGCTATGTTGATGAACAATTGTGTGGAATCCGTGAGATAACCACTAAGTTTGTGCGGCGGGCAGCACAAACTTAGTACATTAAGCTGCAAGCAATCCACAGGATTGCTGAAAGGAGGCTCGCAGCATGAGTACAAATATGAAAGTGTTATTTGTTTCGCTGGGATGCGATAAAAACCTGGTGGACAGCGAGATGATGTTGGGTATGCTGGCAGCAGAGGGATATACCATTACGGATGATGAGAGGGAAGCAGATATCATTGTTGTCAACACCTGCTGTTTTATCGGGGATGCAAAGGAAGAAAGCATTGAGACCATTATTGAGCTGGGACGTTTAAAGGAAGAAGGACAGTGTAAACTTCTGGTAGCGGCAGGCTGTCTTGCCCAGAGGTACCATGAAGAGATACAGGCAGAGCTGCCGGAGGTGGATTTGATTATCGGGACCACGGCATACGAAAATCTGCCGCAGACATTGAATGCCGCTTTGGAGGGAAACTGCAAAGAGCAGTTGGCAGATATCGATTATCTGCCGCAGGTGGACGCAGAGAGAGTACACACCACCGGAGGATATTACGCTTATATAAAGATTGCCGAAGGGTGCGACAAATGCTGTACCTACTGCATTATTCCAAAGGTGCGGGGGCATTACCGCAGCATTCCCATGGAGAAATTGACGGAGCAGGCAGAAAAGCTGGTGCAAAAAGGTGTGAAAGAGATTATACTGGTAGCCCAGGAGACCACACTGTACGGCGTAGATTTATACGGAAAAAAAGCGTTGCCCCGGCTGCTTCAAAAACTGGTGGAAATTCCCGGACTGCACTGGATACGGATTTTGTACTGTTATCCGGAAGAGATTACGGAGGAACTGCTGCAGGTGATGGCGAAGGAACCCAAAATATGCAAGTATCTGGACATACCGATTCAGCATGGATCGGATGATGTGCTGAAACGGATGGGCAGACGGACCACCCAGGCAGATTTGCGGGAGAAGATTTCACGGATGCGGGAAATGGTTCCGGAAATTGCCCTGCGGACTACGTTGATTACTGGATTTCCGGGAGAAACAGAAAAAGACCATCAGGAGCAGCTTCGCTTTGTGCAGGATATGAAATTTGACAGACTGGGTGTATTTACCTATTCTCAGGAAGAAGATACTCCGGCGGCACAGATGCCGGACCAGATTCCGGAGGAAGTCAAGCAGGCGAGACGGGATGATGTGATGGAGCTGCAGCAAAGGATTGCTTTTGAAAAGGCAGAAGATACCATTGGAACGCAGATGTATGCCATTGTCGAGGGAAAACTGCCGGAGGAGGGTGTCTTTATTGCAAGGACATACCGGGATGCTCCGGATGTAGACGGCTATGTATTTATCCGCACAGAGAAAGAATTTATGTCCGGCGACTTTGTGAAGATTCATGTCACGGGGGCGCAGGGCTATGACCTGATTGGAGAACTATGTGAATAAGCGCAGGAGGCGCAGAAACGAGGAAAGATTATGAACATACCTAATAAAATTACAGTATTCAGAGTGTGTATGGTGCCGGTATTTGTTGTATTGATGCTGGTGGACGCCATTCCGTATCATAATATCATTGCCGCAGTGGTATTTGTTGTGGCATGTGCATCGGATGCCCTGGACGGACATATTGCCCGCAAATATAATCTGGTGTCAAACTTTGGTAAATTTATGGACCCATTGGCAGATAAGCTGTTAGTCAGTGCGGCCCTGCTGTGTTTTCTGGATATGAAGGATAACCCCATGCCGGTGTGGGTGGTGATTATCATTATATCCAGGGAGTTTATTATCAGTGGGTTCCGCCTGGTGGCATCCGATGCAGGAATTGTCATTGCGGCAAACTACTGGGGAAAAGTTAAGACCGTAGTGCAGATGGTGATGAGCGTTGTATTAATTTTAAATTTTTCCGGCAGGTTTTTTGATACGCTGGAGTTGGTTTTAATCTATGCTTCGGCAGTTCTGGCAGTGATTTCCCTGGTAACGTATCTGATAGATAACCGCAAGGTGATTGCAGATGGCAAAATGTAAACCGGTTTCATCATGGCAAAACTGGTGTCATAAAGGAGGCTTACAGCATGGCTATAAAGAAGTATCCCTTTGCAGAGGAACTGGTTCATGCACTGAAGGAAAAAAACTATAAGGTTTCCACGGCAGAATCTTGTACCGGGGGCATGATGGCATCAGAGATTGTCAGCGTGCCGGGGGCTTCCGAAGTTCTTGAAGGAGCGTTTGTCACATATTCTAACCGTATGAAACGCAAACTGGTGCACGTGCCGGAGAGGATGCTGCAAAAATATACGGAAGTAAGCCCCCAGGTTGCGGCGGCAATGGCAAAGGGAGCGGCGAAGCGGACCGGGGCACAGTGCGGATTGTCTGCTACCGGAGTGGCAGGACCGGATGGAGGAACTGAGGAAAAGCCGGTGGGACTGGTCTATATCGGGTGCTATGTCTGTGGGGAAACCCTTGTGCGAAAGTGTTTGTTTCGCGGCGACAGAGAGGAGATTCGGAAAAAATCAGTATATACGGCATTTTCCATGTTAAAGAATATGCTTGGCTGAGATTCTTGCATGAAAGGGGGCTGGCAGCATGAGTAAAGAGGCGTGCAGGGTCATCGTTGCCGGCGGCGGTGCAGCAGGGATGATGGCGGCAATCAAAGCGGGAAGAGACGGGCACCGGGTGGTTCTGCTGGAGCGCAATGAAAAACTGGGAAAAAAAGTATACATAACTGGCAAGGGCAGATGCAACATCACAAATGATACGGAGGTGGAATCCCTGCTTGGGGCAGTGACCTCCAATCCAAAGTTTTTGTATAGTGCCTTTTATGGATTTAACAGCCAGGAT
>CAZSGT010000089.1:0-6791 GCA_964606215.1 uncultured Lachnospiraceae bacterium | reverse complement strand
AGATTGTAAAAACAGAAGGTCCAGTCATTACCACCCAGTGTATCCGTGTCCCAGTACTAAACGGACATACGGCAGCAGTGTTTGTCTCCTTTGAAAAGAAACCGTCCAGAGAGGAGATTATCAAGGCATGGACAGAGTTTAAGGGACTTCCACAGGAGCTTGCGCTTCCCAGCGCACCAAAACAGTTTATCCAGTACCTTGAGGAGGATGACCGTCCACAGGTGCGTGAGGATGTAGACTTTGAGCACGGAATGGGTGTTTCTATGGGACGTCTTAGAAAAGATATTGTATATGATTACAAATTTATCGGTCTGTCCCACAACACAGTACGCGGCGCGGCAGGTGGAGCAGTATTGATTGCTGAATTGTTAAAGGCACAGGGGTATATTACCGCAAAATAATGCAACAGAGTGACAGGTTAAAAGTTTGAAATGATGTTTGCAGGAGGGGAAAGATGGTAAAGAAATATAAGATTGTTGTAAAAGGTATTTTAAAGAACCAGGATAAGTTTTTGCTTGTGGAAAAATGGTACGATGACAATATTGCGAATCCATACCAGTGGGAGTTTATAGATGGAGTGGTGAATTTTGGGGAATCACCGGATGATGCGGTACTTCGGATTTTGGAGGAGCAGACCGGACTTGTGGCAAATATTGACCATATCGCTTACACGTGGACGTATATGGTAGGAGATAAGTGTAACCTCGGTATCGCTTATGTATGTTCTACCGGACTTGTAGGCGGTGATATTGTTCTTTCCGAGAACTTAAATGCGTATGAGTTTGTACCGGCGGAGCAGCTAGATACTTACATTACAAATCAGCAGATGCTAAAGGATCTCCGGAATGCAGAGATTATCTGATAAAATGAGGATTGAAGAGGCTGCCGTTTCATACGACAGCCTCATTGTTGTATAGAATTCAGAAGGGAGAGGATGGATTGAAGACGTTGATTACACAGGGGCATCTGTTAGATGCTCTCGCCGGCAAAGATGGGATATATGATATTCTCATTGAGGATGGCATGGTTAAAGAGGTGGCAGAAAATATTTCTACAGATGTAGAAAAAGTCATAGATGCCGCTGGCTGCTATGTGATGCCCGGCTTTATTGACTTGCACGTGCATTTGAGGGAACCGGGATTTGAGTATAAAGAGACGGTTGCCACTGGCACCATGGCAGCGGCAAGAGGCGGTTACACTTCGGTTTGTCCCATGCCCAATACCATGCCGGTCATGGACAGTCCGGATAAGGTAAAGGATTTTTTAGAGATTTGTGACAGGGACGCTGCTGTTCATGTGCTTCCAGTTGGTGCGGTGACGGTGGGACAGGCAGGCAAAGAACTGGCGGATATTGCCGGCATGAAGGAAGCCGGGATTGTGGCGGTCAGCGAGGACGGCAAGTCAGTCATGGATACACGGGTGTACCGGGATGGTATGCGCCTGGCAGCGGAAGCTTCGGTGCCGGTGTTTGCCCATTGTGAGGACAAGGTGTTGGTGGGAAACGGGGCACTGAATGCCGGAGCGAAAGCGGAGGAGCTGCAGGTGGAAGGAATTTCCAATGCGGTGGAGGATATTATTGTGGCAAGAGACATTCTCCTTGCCAAGGAGACCGGGGCAAAATTACATCTTTGCCATTGCTCTACTTCAGACAGCGCCGTACTAACGAAAATGGCAAAGGAGCAGGGGCTGCCGGTGACGGCAGAGGTCTGCCCTCACCATTTCACCATGAGTGACGATGAGATTCCGGGGGATGACGCCAACTATAAGATGAATCCGCCTCTTCGCAGCCGGGCGGATGTGGAGGCGTTGAAACAGGCGCTGGCAGACGGTATCATGGATGCCATATCCACAGACCATGCACCCCACAGCGCGGAGGAGAAAGCCAGGCCCATTGCCCAGGCACCTTTCGGGATTGTGGGCTCAGAGACGGCATTTGCCCTGGCGGTGACGGAACTGGTAAAACCGGGGATTCTCACTAGGGCACAGCTGCAGGAAAAAATGAGCGCCAATCCGGCTGTTATTGCAGGCATTGACAAGGGGACGCTGGCGCCGGGGCACAGTGCAGATGTGGTTATCGTAGATTTTGATGCAGAATATACAATTGATGCGTCAAAATTTGTTTCCAAGGGGAAGAATACCCCCTTTCATGGAAAGAAGGTCTGGGGGCGGATTTTGAAGACCCTGGTGGACGGAAACGTGGTGTATGATTATGAGCAGGAAAAATAATAAAGTTTTGCAAAGCAGAAGAAATAGGTTCAGTGAAGTGGAATCATTTGCTGCAGAGAAAAGCGTTTGTAAAAAAGATGAGAGAAAGGTCAGGTTAAATTATGATAAATAAATTGGTTCGCAAGATTCAGGAAAATAACGCACCGGTGGTAGTTGGGCTGGACCCCATGCTAAGCTATGTGCCGGAGCATATTCAGAAACAGGCATTTGATGAATACGGAGAAACCTTAGAGGGAGCGGCAGAGGCAATCTGGCAGTTTAATAAGGGTATTGTGGATGCCACCTGCGATTTGATTCCGGCGGTAAAGCCCCAGATTGCCATGTATGAGCAGTTTGGTGTTCCGGGTGTTATAGCGTTTAAAAAGACGGTGGATTACTGTAAGGAAAAGGATTTGGTGGTGATTGGAGATATTAAGCGGGGTGACATTGGTTCTACATCTACCGCTTATGCAGTGGGACATCTGGGAAAAGCCCAGGTGGGAAGCAAATCCTATTATGGTTTTGATGAGGATTTTGTCACCGTGAATCCATATCTGGGAACAGACGGAGTGAAACCCTTCGTGGATGTCTGCAAGGAAGAAAAGAAGGGAATTTTTGTGCTGGTAAAGACCTCCAATCCTTCCAGCGGGGAATTTCAGGACCAGCTGGTGGAGGGCAGACCACTGTATGAGCTGGTGGGTGAAAAGGTTGCCCAGTGGGGAGCAGAGTGCATGGGTGAGGATTACAGCTATGTGGGATGTGTGGTTGGCGCAACCTATCCGGAGATGGGAAAGGTTTTGCGTAAGCTGATGCCAAAGACCTATATTCTGGTGCCCGGATATGGTGCACAGGGTGGAAAAGCTTCAGACCTTGCCCCGTATTTTAATGCAGACGGACTGGGGGCCATTGTCAATTCTTCCCGTGGAATTATTGCTGCATATAAACAGGAAAAATATGCGAAATTTGGCGGGGAAAACTATGCGGATGCTTCCCGTCAGGCAGTGGTTGACATGATTGAGGATATACAGGGTGCGTTAGCGTAGTGATACGTTTACCGCTCAGAAATGAGGATTTTTATGGCAGAAAAAAAGAAGTGGACGGCAGCAGTAGCCAGTCAGAATATGCTGGCGGAGGGAATTTTTGATATGTGGCTTTCTTTTCCGGATGGATGTCCGGTGGCAAAGCAGGCGGTTCCTGGACAGTTTTTATCTTTATACAGCGCCGATGGAAGCAGACTGCTTCCAAGACCTATTAGTATTTGTCAGATTGACAGCGAGGCGGGAAAGCTCCGCATCGTCTACCGTGTAGTTGGTGAGGGTACGAGAGAGTTTTCCGCTCTGAAAGCCGGGGACACTGTGGATGTCATCGGACCGCTGGGAAATGGATTTACAAAAAAAGACGGCAAGGCAATCCTGATTGGTGGCGGTATTGGGATTCCTCCTATGCTGGCACTGGCAAAGGCACTGCCAGGACCAGTGCAGGTAGTGCTTGGATACCGGGACAGTGAACTGTTCTTAAAAGAGGAATTTGAGGAATATGGGGCAGTTTATGTTTCCACGGAGGATGGCAGTGTGGGAACGAAAGGAAACGTTATTGACGCCATTCGGGAACATGGTTTGGAGGCAGACACGATTTATGCCTGTGGGCCTATGCCTATGCTCCGGGGTGTAAAAGCATATGCCGCGGAGAAGGGGACCTGCGCCCAGATTTCTCTGGAGGAGCGAATGGCGTGCGGTATTGGCGCCTGCCTTGCCTGCGTGTGCCAGACAAAGGAAAAGGACAGCCATAGTAATGTAAATAATGCACGTATCTGTAAAGATGGTCCGGTGTTTGAGGTCACTCAGGTGGAGATATAGGTTCCCCAAAGCGGAACCATTGGAAGTTTGCCTGTGGCAAACTTCTGTGAAAGGAAGAAGGAGTTGGCAGTACAGATAGAGATATAGGAGGAAAGGGCATGAACGTATCTGTAGATTTTGCGGGAGTACATATGAAAAATCCTGTGACAACGGCTTCCGGCACCTTTGGTTCCGGTGCGGAGTACGGGGATTTTGTGGACTTGAACTGCCTTGGCGCGGTGACGACAAAGGGAGTGGCAAGCGTGCCATGGCCAGGCAATCCTACGCCGAGGATTTGTGAGACATACGGCGGCATGTTAAATGCCATCGGTCTGCAAAATCCAGGGATTGATTTGTTTATCTCCAGGGACATTCCATTTTTAAAGCAGTATGACACGAATATTATTGTCAACGTGTGCGGAAAGACCAAAGAAGAATATATAGAGGTTGTGGAGCGTCTTGCCGGGGAAGATGTGGCGATGTTGGAAATCAATATTTCCTGCCCGAATGTAAAGGCGGGAGGAATTGCCTTTGGACAGAACCCGAAGCTGGTGGAGGAGATTACTGCAGCCATTAAGGCGAAGGCAAAGCAGCCTGTGATTATGAAGCTTAGCCCCAATGTGACGGATATTGCCGAGATGGCAAGAGCAGCACAGGCGGGAGGCGCGGATGCAGTTTCGCTGATTAATACTCTTACGGGGATGAAGATTGATATCAACCGGCGGACATTTGCCCTTGCCAATAAAACCGGCGGCATGTCCGGACCTGCTGTGAAGCCGGTGGCTGTCCGGATGGTGTATGAGGTGGCGCAGGCAGTGGATATTCCGGTGCTGGGTATGGGCGGTATCCGCACGGCAGAGGATGCGCTGGAATTTATTATGGCAGGTGCGACCATGGTTGCTGTGGGAACGGCAAATTTCCATGAACCGGAGACAACTGTGCAGGTTATGGATGGTATCCGGCAGTTTATGGAGCAGAACCATGTGGAGGATATTCGGGAATTGATTGGATGTGTGAAATAGGAGAAGAATATGGCATTTATTTCATTGATAGCGGTTTACCTTTTAATATTTATAGTGATTCTTGCCATACTGGCATTTATCGGAATTGTTCTTCTGGTGTTCGGTTTGGTAAAACGAAAAAAAGCGGTGCAGCGGGGAAAAAAATATCCCTATGTATTTATTGTGCTGGGCATTCTTTTTTTGGCGCCTTCGGTGCTGACTCTTGGCGGTGTGATTATAACGGCTGTGTCTACGGCGGTTCAAGTTAAGATTGCGGATACGATTGGGTATGATAACTGTGTAGACAGATGGAAGAACCGGTGGATAAGCGAAAGCGAAGCAGAGGAGATGATGCTGGAAGAATTTATAGAAGCGGCAGAGTCCCGGGACAAGGATGCCCTCATGGCATTATATACAGGCGAGATACAAAATCGTGGGGAGCTTAGCGGACAGGTGGATGAGTTTCTTTCCGGGTATCCAGGAGGATTTTCGGCAGATGATTTTGAGAGTGATGGAGCTCATTCGGAAGGCGGGGGCGGAGAAACCATTTTTGACTCAGATTATGAGGGCGTGAAGGATGGGGAATGGTATTACATATCTTTCGGCGCCTGTTGTATGAATGATGATAATGAAGACAAGATTGGATTGCAATATTTTTATTTTAAATCGGAAAAGGCGAAGGTACTGGAAGACAGGAATGACTATGAATACCCTGTAGACAGCCTGTATATTGATGCGGAGTTTCAGGTGGAGGGAGAGTATGAAACACGCCGGGTAGGGGACTATCCCTTTGAATTTGTGCCTGTGGACAGGAAACTTACAAAAGAGCAGGTCATAGATGCGGTAAAGAGTGCCCGCACCATAGAAGAATTGACGGAAATCCTTGGGGAACCCAATGGAAGCAATGAGAGGATGCGTGAATTGCTGTACGAGTTGGTGCCGGAAGACGGAAAACCCCGGTATGCGGTGATTGTACATGACAATTATGGAAGGATTATTCTGAATTGCACACATTTTGAGGGAGAGACGGGTTCCGGGCAGTGGTTGGATGATAATGGAAATCTGCAGGAAGAATAGTGATTCGCGATGGATTTAGAGTTTGAGATATCATGATAAGCGGACTGAGAGTGTTTGCACATGAGGGCGGGGTAAGATTATAATGTGAAACATTATGATAGAAGGAGTGTAGCGGATGCAGATACATATTGATTCGTCAAAGTGTACGTCCATACTTACGGGCACGGCCGTGGTAGGAAAAAATAAATTTTGCGATACATGGCGATACCGGGATGTGGAATTTGAAGGTGGCAACATATACGGAATAGTGGGAGAATATGGACAGGGATGTATGTATCTTTCTTATCTGTTGGGCGGTAAAGTAGATTTTGACAATTTGAAGATATATATGGACGGCAACAAGATTGAGCGGAGAGATTTAGAATGTATTAGTTGGAATCTGGAACCCATAGAAGAAAAGTATGGGAGGGAGATTGTCTGTAAATCTGTAAATAAGGCATTGATGGAAAACAATTCGGCAGAGTCTTTTGAAGATATACAGCGCAAGTTTGCGTTGACGCCAGAGAGAGCCAATCGAAGGCTGAGCCATTTAAGTGGAGAGAGGTGGAGGGCATCTGCAGCATTGGGTTATGCAAGAGGTAAAAGGATTTTTTACGCACCCTATAAACCCACCTCCTTTTATTATGCCATGAGCAGTTCGGGACTGTTAAAGGCGTTGAAGGAATTGACAGAT
>CAZSGT010000088.1:0-6831 GCA_964606215.1 uncultured Lachnospiraceae bacterium | reverse complement strand
ATTTGGGAATGCTGCCCAATGAGCTGGCATATGCCATGTTCTTGTATCAGAACGATGGAGATTATTATAATGAAGATGGTTCCAGATGTATTCTGGATGATGATGCGGCAATCAACGCGTTCAAAGAATACTGTGAGTATTATACCGATTACAAACTGGATCAGGAGACCAGTGTGGAGGAGCGTTTCCGTACCGGTGAGTCTCCGTTAATTATTGCAGATTACACTGTGTATAACAACCTGGCAGTATCTGCACCAGATATTCAGGGATTGTGGGGGTTTGCTCCAGTTCCGGGTACTGTGAAGGCAAACGGTACGATAGATAATACTACGGCAAGTACGGGTACCGCAGCGATTTTGATGAACGACTGTAAGAATAAAGAGGCAGGCTGGGAGTTCCTGAAATGGTGGACCAGCGCAGAGACCATGTCCGGCTTTAACAATGAGATGGAGAGCTTGATGGGTTCTGCAGCCCGGGTGGCAGTTGCCAACAAAGAAGCATTTGCAACACTTCCATGGTCTTCTGATGACTATGAAGCATTAGCTGCCCAGTTTGAGAACGTGCGGGGAATCCCACAGGTTCCGGGAGGATATTACACATGGCGTAATGTAAACAATGCATTCTACAAGGTGGTTACGGAGACAGATACCACAACGCCGCGTGAGTCACTGATGGATAAAGTTATTCTTATCAATGATGAGATTGACTACAAGCGCGAAGAATTCGGTTATCCGTTAGCGCAGGATTAAGATAGGAGGTAGAAAATTGGCTGGAAACAAACCAATGTCCCAGGCGGAAATTGATGCAATGGTGCGCAGAGAGCATTCGCTTGGCAGACGTATTTTTAAAAGCAGAACATCCTATTTGATGCTTGCACCGTATTTCATTTTGTTTTTCATCTTTACGGTTTTGCCGGTGTTGACCTCTATCGTATTGAGTTTTACATATTTTAATATGTTAGAGGCGCCAAGCTTCATTGGATGGACGAATTATATCCGTTTAATCCTGGAAGATGATATCTTTATGATTGCGTTGAAAAACACGTTGATTTTTGCAGTTATCACAGGACCTCTGAGTTATTTCATGTGTTTGCTGTTTGCCTGGATTATCAATGAGTTCAAAGGAAAGCTTCGTGCGTTCTTGACATTGATTTTCTATGCACCATCTATCTGTGGGCAGGCATATCTGATTTGGAGTATTATTTTGACTGGTGACCGTTATGGATACTTAAACGGTTGGCTGATTAAGTTAGGAATTATGGATGAGCCGATTCTCTGGATGAAGACGGAGAAATATGTGCTTCCGGTATTGATTGTGGTACAGTTGTGGCTCAGTCTTGGTACAGGTTTCCTTTCCTTTATTGCTGGTCTGCAGACCGTAGACAAGAGTCTCTACGAGGCAGGTGCGGTAGACGGTATCAAGAATCGCTGGCAGGAGCTTTGGTATATCACACTGCCTTCCATGAAGCCGCAGTTGATGTTCGGTGCCGTTATGCAGATTACACAGTCCTTTGCGGTGGCGGATGTATCCATTAACCTGGCAGGTAACCCCAGTGTAAACTATGCGGGTGCCACGGTGGTAACCCATCTGATGGATTATGGTAATACCAGATTTGAGATGGGTTATGCGTCGGCGATTGCTACGGTATTGTTCCTTTTAATGGTACTTACAAACAAATTCATACAGAAGATTCTGGGAAAGGTGGGCGAGTAAATGGCAAGAGATTATATGAAGCCGAAGAAACATCTTTTCAGAAAAGAAAAGCAGTTGAACCGTTCTGCAGCGGGAAACACATTGTTATTTGGAATCATGATTATCTGTGGTATTTTCATGGCTTTGCCGCTGGTAATGATTGTCAACAATGCATTGAAGCCGCTGGATGAGATTTTCCAGTATCCACCAAAGATTTTCGTGCGGAATCCAAGTTTGGAAAACTTTTCTGATTTGTTTATTTTGATGAATGATTCCTGGGTACCGTTTTCCAGATATATCTTCAATACGTTGATTATTACAGGACTTGGTACAGTAGGGCATGTGCTTCTTGCCTCCATGGCGGCATATCCGCTGGCAAAGCACGATTTTCCCGGCAAGGAGCCGATGTTTAAAGTCGTTGTCCTGTCCCTGATGTTCTCAGTGGCAGTTACACAGATTCCAAACTACATGATTGTATCCTGGCTGGGAATCAATAATACGTACTGGGCATTGATTTTGCAGGCATGGCAGTACAGTATGGGTCTGTATCTGATGAAACAGTTTATGGAGCAGTTACCGAATTCGATTATTGAATCGGCAAGACTGGACGGCTCCAGTGAGTGGAGAGTGTTCTGGACCATGGTAATGCCAAATGTAAAGCCGGCGTGGCTGACACTGGCAATCTTCCAGTTCCAGTCCATGTGGGCAAATACAGGTACAACATTTTTGCGTAGTGAGCAGTTGAAGCCGATGCAGTACGCATTACAGCAGATTACAGCAGGAGGTACGGCACGTCAGGGTGCCAGCGCAGCCGTTGCGTTTATCATTGCAGCGATTCCGATTATCTTCTTCTTAGTCTGCCAGAGTAACATCTTAGAGACCATGACAACATCTGGTATGAAAGAATAGGAGGAATGATGCATGAATAAAATGTTGAAACGCAGATTTATAAATATCATCATGATTCCCGTTCTTTTGGCGGTAATTATGATGGATGTGAGGGGTGTAAAAGCGGATACGCTTCCCTATGACTGCTACAATTATGATTATTGGGAAAACATTGTGTTTACCCCGGCGGCTTATGTTGCTGACGGCAGTATTACCGGTGTGGATTTGGGAATCAATGATTTTTCCAGCCCACAGGATTTTTGTGTGGCAGATAATGGCAAAGTATATATTGCAGATACCGGCAATAACCGGATTATTGTTACGGATACCCGTTTCCAGTCTGTGGAAAAGATTATCGATTCCTTTGATAACAACGGGGTGAAGGATACGTTCAATAAACCTTACAGTGTGACGGTATCAGAGAAAAATCAGCTTTACATTGCAGACTCCGATAACGGACGTGTGGTAGTGCTGGATGCAGACGGCAATCTTGTGCGGTTTGTGCAGGATCCCAAGTCAGAGATTCTGGAAGATGATTTTGCATTTGTTCCAAAGAAAGTGACCGTGGATTATGCAGACCGTGTATATGTGGTAGCCCAGGATATGTTCCAGGGAATTATGGTGTTTGATGAATATGGACAGTTTACCGGATTTTCCGGCACCATTTCCGTAAAACTTACCATGGCAGAGAAAATCTGGAGAAAGCTTTCTACCAAGGCGCAGAGAGAGAAACAGATTTTGTTCCTTCCGATTGAATTCTCTAACGTAGATATTGATGCCGACGGTTTTGTGTATGCGACCAACCATGATACAGACGGCGAGCAGGCGGTGCGAAGACTGAATCCAAAAGGGGAGGACGTTATCCGAAAGGGCGTTAACGGTAAGATTTCCGGTGACCTTGATTTTCAGGAGAATACCACCGGTGAGGATAAGGGCGGAGCATCTGTGATTGATGATGTTATCGTCAGAGAAAAAGGAATTTACTCTGTGTTAGACAGCAAACGTGGCCGAATCTTTACATATGACCACGAGGGCAACATGTTATATATCTTTGGTGGCACAGGAAACCAGGCGGGTACATTTAAGCTTCCCACAGCCATTGAAGCCAGCACCAATGCAGATGGCAGTGATGAGATTTACGTGTTGGATTCTTCCTTAAAGGCAATTCTGAAGTTTTCTGCCACAGAGTACGGACGTCTGATTAACCAGGCGGTGGGATACCGCTACGATGGAGATGAGACAAAGGCGGTAGAGGTGTGGAATGAAGTTTTGAAACTGGATTCCAACTTTGAGCTTGCCAATACCGGTATCGGTAAGGCGTACCTCACATCCGGAGAGAATAAGACAGCTATGAATTTTCTGAAGATTGGTATGAGCAGAGATTATTATTCTGTAGCGTGGAAGCGTTACCGCAATGAGTATCTCAAAGAAAATCTTGGATATATTCTGACGGGCGTCATTGGCCTGATAATAGTCATAATACTTTTGAAGAAATTTGTTCTGAAAAAAAATGCAAAGAAAAGAAAGAGAGAGAGGAGGTAGACAAGAATGGGAAAATATTTTTCGGTAGCGAAGTTTAAGTATCCGTTTTATGTGCTGACACATCCCGCAGATGGATTTTATGAGATTCGTCACAGGGAGCGTGGCAGTGTGCCGATTGCACTAATCGGCGTGTTGTTATTTAGTTTTTCCTTTACGGTGCGGCGTCTGATGGCAAGTTTTATTGTCAGCGACGTGAATCCGAGAGAAGTCAACTCCTTTACAGAGCTGATTGGTGTGTTCCTTTTATTCTTCCTGTTTTGCGTGGCAAACTGGTCTGTAACCTGTTTGATGGAAGGGGAAGGACGTCTGATGGACATTGTGACAGTTGTGGGATATGCATTGCTTCCCATGATTCTTACATATGTTCCGGCAACTATACTTTCTCAGTTCCTTGCCTCCAACGAGGTTGGATTTTACAATCTGATTATAGGAATTGGGACAATATACAGTTTGATTCTGGCATTAGTTGGAATTATGACGGTACACAATTTTACACTGGGTAAGACATTGGTTACACTGATTATTACATTCGTTGCGATGCTGATTTTCATTTTCCTGTTTACCCTGTTTGCATCGTTGATTCAGCAGGTATGGATGTTCTTTAGCAGTATCTATACGGAGCTGTTGTTTAGAGCATAGGAGGGCTGACATGAAGAGAAGTACAAAAATTATTCTTCCGATTGCAGCCATTATCCTTATTGCAATCGGTGCATATTTCGCTCATTATTACATCAAATACGTGAGCTACAATGAGCACAAGGATTTAATGAAATCCGAGTATGATACAGAATATGAAAAAGGAAGCGAGTATAAGCCGCTAACCAACGATAACAAGGTTCCGGGCATGGATTTAATCGCACAGAATGATAAATACAATCTGTACATAAACAAGACAAATGCTTCCATCGCAGTGTATGATAAGACAAACGATGAGGTTACCTTGTCCAATCCTGCCAATCCGGAACAGGATATCATTGCACAGAGTGCATACGAGCAGGCAAGACTGCAGTCGCAGATGATTATCAGTTACTATAATACACAGCGTGAGCTTACTTCCTGGTACAGTTATACAGATTCTGTGGAAAAGGGACAGTTCACAGTTGAGAATATTGAAAATGGAGTTCGTGTCATTTATCAATATGGTGACCTGGAGAGCAAGACGGGTATTATCCCACTGTATATTTCTGAGGATCGTTTTGAGGAAGTAACTTCCAAAATGTCCAAAGAAAGTGCAAAGGCAATCAAGTCCCTGTATTCGAAATCTACTTCCGTAATAGGTTTTATGGAGATTCCAGAGGATTCCATTGTTGGTCATGCAAGTACCAAGAGAAAGCTGACATCATATTTTGAGGAAGCTGGTTATACTGCTGAGGACTGTGAGAAAGACGTGCTGGAGTCCGGAGTAGAAGGTGTTCTTCCGATTACCTTTGTCATTCCGTTAGAGTACCGTCTGGTAGACGACGGACTGCAGGTAAATGTTCCTACGTCACAAATCGAGGAGACTGGCGGCGGAAAGCTGGCACAGATTCAGCTGTTAAATCTCATGGGTGCAGTGAAGGCGCCGGACAGCAAGCTGATTGTGAAAAAGGCAAATCCAGATTTGGATGCGGAGAGCGAAGGCGGAGCAGCAGAAGGCACCGAAGGTGCCGCAGAGCCAGATGCGGGAGATACACCAGCAGAGGGTACAGAGCCGGCTTCGGGAGATAATGCCGCACCAACTGCAGAGCCAGCGGAGGGAAATACTCCGGCAGACACTGCGGAACCAACCGCAGAGCCAGCGGAGGGAAATGCTCCGGCAGACACCGCAGAGCCCACCATGGAGCCTACGGTAGGAACTGCTCTGACAGAAGATGGAACAGAATCTGCCGAAGACGCAGGCGAGGGGGATGCCCTGACACTGGATGATTTGAAAGAGACGGTCGATACCAGTGTAGTTGCAGAAGATGAGATTTCCGGCTATTTTGTATTACCGAATGGTTCTGGTTCTCTTATGAATTTCAATAACGGTAAGACGGATGCTGAGATTTACAATGAGTTTGTATATGGTATTGACCCATTGTCAGCAGACTATACGGTTACACAGAATACTGAGAGCTGCAGGCTGCCGTTGTTTGGAATCCAGAAACTGGCAGGAAATGTCCAGAACAAAGATTATGGTATCCTTGCTGTAATTGAAAACGGAGAGTCTTTTGCACAGATTTCTGCATCTACATCCAGTAAGGTGAATAGTTACAATTACGCATATCCTACATTTGTTCTGCGTGGGGATGAGAAACTGGCCATGTTTGGCTCATCTGGAAACAACAGCGATATGTCTGTTGTGGAGGATGAATTATATAAAGTAAACATTCAGGTGCATTACAGCTTCCTGAACGAAGAGTACAGCGGATATTCCGGAATGGCAAATTACTATCGTGAACGGCTCATGGCAAATGAGGAGCTTGCGAAAAAAGGGGATGCCGGAGACATTCCGTTCTATATGGATGTAATTGGCGGCGTAAAAGCCACAGAGACATTCCTGGGTGTGAAATATATGAAGACGGTACCGATGACAAGCTTTGAACAGGCGGGTCAGATTGCCGAGGATTTCTACAATCAGGACATTAAAAATATTTCCATGAACTATCAGGGATGGTTTAACGGAGGTTACTATCACGAAGTGGCAGATTCCAACGGGGATTTGGGTGTACTTGGCGGCAAGGGCGAGTT
>CAZSGT010000087.1:0-7046 GCA_964606215.1 uncultured Lachnospiraceae bacterium | reverse complement strand
ATTTATCAAGCCGAATCTGTTGGAACTGACGGTACGACAGTCCCATTATCTGGAGGCGGTATGTGAAAATATGGTGGAAAAGGCGGTGGTGTGGAGTGTCAAAGAGGAGGGCGGATTCATTGACGAGAATGGTCTGTACACGGCGCCTAATGTTCCGGGAGTGTATGAAGTAGTGGCACAAAGTGTGGCCTCCCAGGAAGTAAGAGCGTCCATATTCGTTGTGGTGAGGAAGGAGGAAGAAAATGCGGATACAGACCCTTGAAAAAACGTATACGGTCATTGAATACCGTTATGCAGACGACCATCTGGTGCGTTATCTGTGCAGGGAGGAAGGAAAAAAACAAATCTACAGTGTGGTATGCATAAAAGATAAAATGTGGATTCGCAGGGTGACAAAGTTTCTCATGGAGCAAATGGAAAACCCGCACTTTACAGATTTTGTTTCCTGTTTTTTCAGTGAGGAATGTCTGTATGTTCTGATGAAGTACCGGGAAGGGACGACGTTTACAAAGATGTTGCAGGAAATGCAGGGTGGGTTGGAAGTGCGGATGGTAACGGGAAAAAATATACTGGAAAAGATATTGCTCTTGAGGATGCCCGATTATTTTTTGCAGGACTGTCTGCGTGGAGATCGAATAAAGGTTTCGCCTGCTTTGGATATAGAGTTTCAATATGAGCTGGAAAATATTTATGAATATGAATCCTATGATTTTTGTCACGTACAGGCATGTCTGGGCAGGATTTTTCAGGAACTGTTTCAGTGGGAGATAAAAAAAGATGTGTTTCCGGCTGTCCGGTATTTTTGTCATAATCTTTGCCGGGGGGAATATAGGGATATTCTGGAAGTTTACGAAGCTTATCAGGAGCTGTGCAGATATATGGAAGAGGTTCCACCAGAAAAACGAAAACAGCCGGGGACATGGGAGTTTCGGGTTTGGGAGAAAATACGCAGACAGATTGCACCGCTGAAAAAAATCTGCGGGATTGTTCTGTTGATGCTGGCATTGATATTTCTGATATATACCGTGTACCAGACCGTTTGCCCTGGTGGTGAAAAACAAATTTTCACTTCTATCGGGACGTTAAAAATCAGGGAATCGGACAATAAAAAATAGAAGGTGGTTGATATAGATGAAATTTCAGAAACGTTTTCGTTTTATAAAATTGATGTCCCTGATGACGAAAAAACTGTGCCGGATGGTGCTGTTTCCGGCGGAGTACATATACCGGAAGGCGGCAGGCGTCATCAGCCCGGAAAGTATTGCGGCGAAGGTGTCGGAGGATATCAGGGAAGAAGTAAAAGAGGTGGCGAAAAAGCCGGACTCCGTAGAGGAATATTACCCCGTTGGAAAACATTTTATTGCAAAAAAAATGGTGTATCTGGGTGCTTTGCTGCTGGTGATTGGACTGGCTTTTTTTGTCATGGTTTTGGTGCCGTGGATACAATCAAGGTTTTTTACGAGAACCTTTCCAATCAATGCAGAAAAGATGCAGGGATACACGGGAAAAGTCCGGCTGATAGATAACGAAGAAGATAAAAATCTGCTGTTTTCCGGGCGTATGCAGGATGGCAGGATTCAGGGGGAGGGGACGTTGTACGATTATAACGGATACAAAATCTATCAGGGGAATTTTTTGATGGAAATGTACGACGGATACGGAG
Source organism: uncultured Lachnospiraceae bacterium (assembly GCA_964606215.1). Taxonomy (GTDB): domain Bacteria; phylum Bacillota; class Clostridia; order Lachnospirales; family Lachnospiraceae; genus CAZSGT01. Next base: position 5,383 of record CAZSGT010000087.1, on the reverse strand, counting down.
AGACATTCTATAAGAATGGAAACACCTGTTACAAGGGAGAGTTTGCGGCAAATCAGTATGAGGGACAGGGAAAATTGTATTACCAAAGCGGTGGAATGCGCTATGAGGGCCAGTTTGTCCAGAATCTCTACGAGGGACAGGGGACGGAATGTTTTCAAAATGGACGGGTCTGTTACCGGGGCGAATATGTTCAGGGAAGGTATAGCGGAGCCGGAACTTTGTACTACGAGGACGGAACCTTAAAATATCAGGGAACTTTTGCGGATGGACTGTTTAGCGGTACGGGAGAATTTCATGATGAGAATGGAACATTGGTGTATCAGGGAGAGTATGAAGCCGGAAAAAGGCAGGGAAAGGGTATCCTGTATCAGGAGGGAAAGCCGGTGTTCCACGGCACATTTGTGGAAGATGAAATGGCGGATGGCAGCGTGGTTTTGTATGACAAAAAAGGACGGATAAAATATGACGGACAAATTTCTTATGGAAAATATCAGGGAATGGGAAAACTCTATAAATCCGGGAAGTTAGTATATGAGGGGGCGTTTGTGGAAGGAAAATATCAGGGTACAGGAACAAAATTTGACAGGAGAACAGGAAAACGGGTGTATGAGGGGGATTATGCAGCCGGAGAGTATGCGGGAAAGGGAAAGGAGTTTGATGGAAAGACGGGGAAGCTGTTGTACGAGGGGGAATTTGCGGCAGGGAAGCATGAGGGAAAGGGGAAGCAGTTTGACAGGGAGACGGGAGTACTGGTGTATGATGGAGAATTTGTGGCAGGGAAGTATGAGGGGAAGGGGAAGGAATTTGACAGGGAGACGGGAATACTGGTGTACGACGGAGAATTTGTGCAGGATGCCCGTGAAGGTAACGGAAAAGTATTTGACGGGGTGAAAGGAACGCTAATATATGACGGCGCATGGTATCAGGGAATGTACCAGGGGGAAGGCAGGTTGTATTACCCGGATGGGGAGCTGTTGAAATACGAGGGAAAATTTCATCTTGGTGAGTATTCCGGGGAAGGGAAAGTCTATGACAAAAATGGAATGCTTTTGTATGAGGGCGGTTTTTTGAAGGGAAAATACAGCGGCATGGGTGTGTTGTACGATGCATCCACTGGAAGGGCAGATAAGATTGGCGTATTTATGAATGGTAAATTTATAGAGCTGTAGACAGGACAGACAGTATTTGCAGGAGGGATAGCATGGGATATGACATGATTGCGAAGGTGGGGAAATTACTGGTGGAGCTCCTTGGCAGGGAGCTGGTCCCGGATGTTTTGCAGCACAAAAACAGTATTGGTCTTTGCACTCCGGGGGAGCATGGAGATTTCAAGCTTGGCATTTATCTCTATGATGTTCGGGAAAATCAGGATGTGCGGGCGTCGGGAATGGTAAATGCAGGACTGCACACCCAGAACTATCCGCCGGTATATCTCACGCTGTCTTACATGATTACGGCATATTCGGACAGCGATATTACATTTCGGGCACAGGAGGAACAACGGATATTGGGGAGGGTGATACAGGTATTGCGGGATTATTCCGTGTTTTCGGCAGCAGAGCTTGGGGGCGGGGTGGATATGCCGGCACAGATTGGTTTTATGCGGATAGAAGGTCATGAAAAAGCGAATTTGTGGAACTATACAAACCGTCCGGCAAAGCTTTCCCTGTTTTACCGGGTACAGCCGGTGGAGATACCATCGGGAAGAACAAGGGAGGTAAGCCGCGTGCGGGATGTAGATTTTCAGATGGAAAAGGATGGGGAACTGGCAAATCGGAAGAACGAAAAGCGCCGTCTGCGGGCGTCCCTGACCGTGCTGGTTATAGACGATTATACCGGAAAGCCAGTGGATGGAAAGGACGTTACCCTGCGGGCGCCGGGGCAAACGCCGCCACAGGCCAAGGGCGGGGGATATTATGTGTTTGTAAATCTTACACAGCAGGACATATCCATTTTTTGTGAGAGCCAGATTTATGCAGCCCAGACAAAACATGTGCAGTCCGGGGAAAGTGCAGGAGAGGAAGTACATATTATCCGTCTTATGCCGCTGGCGGCATATCCGGTGCCGGGGAAAGCCACGGGTCTGTATGGACGGGCAGAGCCCGGATGCGAATTTTTATTCTGGAAAAAGGAGGGGGAAGGGTACCGGCTTTCCCGGAATCTTGGCGGAGATGAAAACATGCCGGATTGCCGGATAGACATTTATAACCCGGAGGAGCGGATGCTTGAAGGAAAAGGATTTTATATTCTGGACAGGGACAGCGGCGAAAAGGAATTTTTCCGTATTACCGGAGAGGAAGGTGGATATTTCTGCACCGACAGACCACTACATGGGAAATACAAAAAGATGGGGACCAGCATTTTACCGGTGTATAAAGTCCGGGCAGATGAAAGGGGAGAGGTGTTTGTTCTGTTTGCGGGGGAAAATGCGTCGAAATTTGATGTGGTTTGTCAGAAAACCAGGGAGGGGAAAGAAACACAGATATCCCTGCGGCGGGGCAAAGTAAAAAAAGTGAAATTGTAGGGAAGAACATGGGATGGAAAGCTGTGAATAAAGGAGCAGAGACGTCCGGAAAGGAGAAAGCAGATGGGATTTTGTGTTTGTGGAGGGGCAGTCCTCACCTGTCCTTTTGGGGTGGCGCCGTCCACGTTGGTTGTGACCCCGGAAAAACAGGTGGTAAATACGATGCCAGTGGCGGCCATTGATGCCAATAAGCCCATGGTGAATATTCTGCCCTTTGGCATGTGTTCATCCATGGCAAATCCACAGGTGGCGGCGGCAACGGCAGCGGCATTGGGAGTGCTTACCCCCATGCCGTGCATACCGGTCATTCCCGCACCATGGGCGCCGGGAAGTCCCACTGTGCTCATCGGTGGAGTGCCGGCACTGAGTCAGACATCAAAAGTGATGTGCAGCTGGGGCGGAGTGATTCAGGTGGCAAATCCGGGAACCACTAACGTGCAGGTTCCTTAAGTTTCCAGGGAAAAAACACTTTGTTCATGATAAATTTGTCGGTACATCCGTACACAGATACGGTAAGAGGAGGTTTGGGATATGTGTAGGAAGATGAGAAAGAGAAAAAAGCAAAAAAAAGAAAAAGAGCAGTCTGCTGCACCGGCTGATATGTCAGCAGTGAATCCATGGATGTATGAACCGTTTCTTCCGGTAGAGCTTCTGTCCATAATGGGAATAGAACAGGAAGCGCAGGACTGGGACGAACCGTCCGGAGAACAAAAGGAGCTGCAGGCAGTAATTTTAAATGCTAATGTTGTGGGATTTCAGGAGTTGATTCACGGTATACAGATACAGGAGGTGTACCGTTTTATCAATCAGACCTTGTCCTTGTCCATTCCGCCGGTTTATGAAAATAACGGATTTGTGGAAAGTTTCCGGGATGCGGGGATTACTGCCTTATTTCCTGAAAACGGGGAAGAGGCTCTGCAAGCCGCCGTTTTGATTTGTGAGGCGGTGATACAGGCAGCAGATCAGAACCTGTACCGGAATTTTGGGATAGGACTTTGCCGTGGAAACGTTATGGCAGGAGTGGCGGGATATGGCAGGAAACGCTGTGTGCTGACGTTGTCGGCACATATGGGACTGAGTGGATTTTTGCAGAGGGTAGCATCAAAGTATTCTGCCAGGATTCTCGTCACGGCAGATTATGCGGAGAGTGTAAAAGGATTTGCAAAGGCTTATAACCACCGGTTACTGGGATATTTTTATATTCAGGAAATGGGATGTGTAAAAAAAATATTTGATATTTTTGATGGGGATGAGACGGCGGTCAGAAACCGGAAACGTAAAACAAGAATGTTATTTGAGAAGGGGGTCGACCTGTTTGTAAAAAGAGAATTTACCCAGGCAAGAGGATATTTTATTGAGGTGTTGAAAGCAGACAGGGAAGACCGTGCGGCAGGGGAATATGTTTTTTTATGTGACAGATACCGGGGGATGCCAGCGAAGGAGGCGGCATGTGCGGATATTTTCATCGAAACCTGTTAGGGAATTTTACTACAATAAGCTGGCTCGCATAGCGTGACAGTGTTTCTCATCGTTTTGAAAGGAGACAGACAGTATGTGTGGAGGCATGAAAAAAATAAAGATTGGCTTTTTGGGTTATGGAACAAAGGCATTGGACTGCCTCATGGAGCATCCGCTGTTTGAAGTGCGGTATTTTTTTGTGCCAGAGGCAAGGCTTTGTCCAGATGTATATGAAGCCAAAGAAACCTATAAAGAGTATCTGGAAATGGAGGTGATGGAGGATAATAAACAGCTTCAGGAACGTTTTGCCCAGCTTCAGGATGTGGATTGTTTTCTGATGAATGCCTGTTCCATTATACTGGATTCCCGGACGCTGTCCTATATGAATGTATATAACATCCATCCGGGAGACCTGGGGACCAACCGGGGACACCATCCCCATTTGTGGACAGTGCTGTTGGGGGAGCGGCGTTCAAAGATTGTTTTACATAGTGTCAGTGAGAAAATTGATGCGGGAGACATTGTAAAATCCATAGAAGTTCCGGTATATGCCGAGGACGGAGCAAGAGAGGTGTTAGAACGCTTAGAAGGAAATATTCCCCTGCTTCTGGATGCATTATACCGGCATCTGACGGAGTATGCCGGATATGAGGAGATGGTAAAAAATGGGGACTACCGCAGAATGATGAGGCATGACGATTATGAGATTGCACTGTCAGTGGATGCACCAGAGCGGATGCAGCGGAAAATCCTGGCGCGTAACCTGCATCACGGAGCGTTCTTTTGTTACGGCAGGGTACGGATTTATGTAGATGCCATACTCTCCTACAGAGAATACGAAGAGAGAAAAGACGAGCCGATTACCATACGGGTAGACCCGGAAGAACAGATTGTCTATGTAGACGCTATGTGGCGAAATATTCGTTTTCACCTGCACCATGTGGAGGATGTGGAGGCAGGGAACCTGGAACGGACAGAAAGGAGTTGTACATGAGAAAGCTTTTTACAGTGATTTGTATATGCCTGCTGTCATTTCCAGTGTGTGTCATGTTTTCTTCCCGGGAGGGAAACGTGTCCCAGGAGGATATGGAAAAAGCAGGAGAATTTTTTTGCAGTGCGTCGGAGGCAAAAATGCCAAAAATAAAGGAAAACGGCGGAAAACACGTCATTGCATATGTGGACATTGACCCATATCCGGCTTCTGGAGAGATGCTTTATTATTTCATTAAAGAGCTGCGGCGGACAGGGTGGATTACCTATGAGGGGGATTTGCCTTTTTCCCCGGAAAATACAGATGCCAGAAAGCTGATTGATTATCTTGCGGGAATGGATTTGGGGGAGTACATCGCATTTTCCCACGAGGCAAATTATTATATTGCCATAGAGGACAGAAATTCCTGT
>CAZSGT010000086.1:0-7072 GCA_964606215.1 uncultured Lachnospiraceae bacterium | reverse complement strand
TCAGCAGTGCAGCAAATCAGGTATCTACCAGCTCCTCTGAGGTTGCCAGCGCCAGCGAGTCCCTCGCACAGGGTTCTACAGAGCAGGCAAGTCCTATTGCACAGATTACGGCATCTATCGATGATGTTTTCCAGAAGACAAAACAGAATGCAGAAGAGGCACGTAATGCATCTAACTTAGTAGATATGGCTATATCTGATGTGAAGAAGGGCAACCAGCACATGCATGATATGGTGGAAGCTATGAATGCAATCAATGCTTCTTCCGAGAGCATTTCCAAGATTATTAAAGTTATTGACGATATCGCATTCCAGACCAATATTCTTGCACTGAACGCAGCTGTAGAGGCTGCAAGAGCCGGTGAGGCAGGAAAAGGCTTCGCAGTAGTTGCAGAAGAGGTTCGTAACCTGGCTGCAAAGAGCGCAGCGGCAGCAAAAGAGACCGCAGAGCTTATCGAGGATTCTATCAACAAGGTAGAGGCAGGTTCCAATATTGCCAATGAGACTGCAAAGGCACTTGAGACCATTACAAAAGCTGTGGAGGAGAGCGATACGATTATCAACGGTATTGCAGAGGCTTCCGATTACCAGGCAACAGCTATTGAGCAGATTGACCAGGCAATCGAGCAGGTATCACAGGTTGTACAGACAAATTCCGCAACAAGTCAGCAGTGTGCGGCAGCCAGCGCAGAGCTTTCCAACCAGGCAAGCCGTATGAAAGAGCTGTTGTCCGTATACAATCTTGGCAGCAAATCAGAGATGTCTGTAAGCTACGATTATGCTCCGGCAGCTAGTTATCAGTCAAACCAGGACCGCAATGAGCAGATTATCTCATTGTCAGATGGTTTAGGAAAGTATTAATATAGACCAGAGGTAAAAGGCATACCGGCACCGTTCTTTGCGTCGGTATGCTTTTTGTTTACGCGAAGGCAAAGTGAGAATAATCTGCGAGCTTGCTCGCAAGGTATTCGAGCGCGCCCGCGAACGATGAGAAACACGTTTTACGTGTTTCTCATCGTTTGTTATAACAGACGGAGGAGCAGCATGGAATATCTCGTAGAAAGTAAACAGAATCAAAAAAGCGTCGAACGTTTTGTTTTAATACTATATAGCTTATATAGTGCTTATTTATGTCTGGACTGCGTGCGCCAGGAATGGAACACTGGGATTCCCGTTTTTATTTTTGGCTTAGTGGTTGCTGCATGGGTTCTGCATATTCTGGAATGGAAACAGTATCGGACACGGGTTCTGTGGATTGTATTAATCATGCAGTTCACGGTTGCTTTGTACGCCTGCAATGCACAGGAATTGTCTGTTTCCATTTTGAGTCTTATAGCTATGGCGGTGCTGGCTGCTTTTTTTGAGGAGCGGAGAGCCGTGGGAATTGTGGCGGTATCAACGGTGATGATTTTTGCATATCATGGACTTATTAAAGAGACATTTTCTGCATTATCCGCTTCGGAATTGGATAATCTGCTGTTTCAAACTGGAAATTTAATCGGTGTGGAGTGTATTGTGTATGTCTGGGTGAAAAAAAGGAGTGCAATAAGGGAATATATGTCCCGGATTATGGAAGACCTTCAGGCGGCAGAGCATAGCCAGGATGACTTTTTGGCAAATATCAGTCACGAAATCCGTACGCCTATCAATACCATTTGTGGTATGAGCGAGATTGCGCTTAAGGAAAAGAATCTGGACAAAATTCGGGAAGAAGTGGTTGGCATACAGGATGCGGGACACAATCTGACAGCATTGGTCAATGATATTCTGGATTTTTCCCAGCTACAGTCTGGTAAGATGGATTTGGAAGAGGAAAATTACAATATTACTTCCACCATCCATGATATTATTGCGATGACAACGGTAAAAATACAGGAGAAAAATCTGGAGTTGATTGTGGATTGTGACGGAGATATACCTCAGACGCTTTTTGGAGATGAGAAAAAAATTCGGCGGGTAATCCTGAATCTGGTGAATAATGCTGTGAAGTTTACATCGGAGGGATGTGTGGGAATCCATATTAGCTGCCGGCAGGAAAGCTATGGCGTAAATCTGATGGTGACGGTCACCGATACTGGAATTGGCATCCGGGAAGAAAATATTGAAAAGCTATTTTTAAGCTTCAGCCAGATGGATACGAGACGGAACCGCCAGGAGGGTGGAGTGGGGCTCGGACTGGCAATTTCCAAGGCATTGGTAAAGAAGATGGGTGGAAATATAGCGGTAGACAGTACATATGGGAAGGGTTCTGCCTTTCGATTTGTTGTGCCCCAGAAGGTAGTGGACCAAAGACCAATTGCAGAAGTGGACAGCCGGAAGCTTCTTCACATAGAGCGCCTGACTGCACCGGATGCGCATGTGCTGGTGGTGGACGATAATCTTATGAATATCCGGGTAATGGAAGGTCTGTTAAAGGAGTACAAAATAAAGGTATCAAAGGCCCAGAGTGGCAGGGAAGCGTTGGATGTGGCAGAATCCATGGAGTTTGATTTGATTTTTATGGATCATATGATGCCTGAGATGGACGGTATTGAAACCTTTCACAGAATCCGGGACAAAGAGGGAAGCTATTTTAAAGAAGTCCCGGTTGTTGCACTTACGGCAAATGTGGCGCCGGGCATGCGGGAGACATTTATGGAGGAGGGATTTGCAGACTTCATATCAAAACCAGTGGAGATTTCGGTATTGGAACGTATGCTGAATCGGATTCTTCCAAAGGAGAAGATACATATTGTAGAGGAAGAAGTAAGATCCTGTGATGCCCAGGAGGCGGAAACAGAGAGAATCTCCAGTGAATCCCTTATGGGACTGGATATGGAAAAGGGAATGCTGTACTGTGGTGGTGAGGAGTCTTATTTTAACATTCTTTCCATTTGCTGTAGGGATTATGCCTCCAATGTGGAGGAACTAAATGCGCTGCTACAGGCGAAAGACTGGAAAAACTATACTATTAAAATTCATGCTCTCAAAAGCAATATGAACAACGTCGGTGCTTTTCCGCTGGGGGAGCTTGCCAGGGAATTGGAGATGGCAGGCAAAAGGGAAGATAGCGGGTTTATTCAGGAAAGGCATGAGAGTGTCATGGAGAAGTACCAGCAGTTCATAGAACACATTAAAAAACATCCAAAGGTAGTTTGTACAGAGGAGCCGCTGGAAGCGGAGGTGGAGGAGAACCTTCCGGAACTTGCTGACGCAGTGTTCGATGAAATCCTGTCCTCCATGGAGGAGGCCATGTTTGAACAGGATGGAGCGGAATTATTGCGGCTGTTGGACACACTGCAGACTTATCAGTATCATCAAATTCCGCTGGCCGCAGAACTGACTGGGGTACAAAGGAAAATTGAGATGGAAGATTATATGTCTGCGGTGGATATGTTGACAGATATACGGAAAAAACTGGCGGAGAAAGGAGGTCATTAATATGTTGTCCCAGAAGGCAGTGAATGCAGAACCGATAGGAAAAAACCATGATTTTCCCGCAAAACAGACTGAAAACGCAGTGAGCCCATGTGGTTTTGAAGCGCCGGAGGCAAGGGTTCTGGTTGTGGATGACAATGAGATGAATGCCAGTGTGGAAGAGGCTTTGCTGATGCGGACAAAGGTGCAGGTTGATATTGCCCACAGTGGAACAGAATGTCTCGAACTGACACAGAAAAACTATTATCATGTTATTTTGATGGATTACATGATGCCGGAAATGAACGGAGCAGAGACTGTACAGGAAATTCGCAAACAGGAAAATGGATTGTGCAGGAACAGTGCCGTGATTTTGCTGTCGGCAAACTCTGAATCGGAATCAGAAGAATTGTGCAGGGAGTATTCCTTTGACGGATATTTGGGAAAGCCGGTAGATGGAGTCACCCTGGAACAGGAGGTATTAAAATATCTTCCGGAGGAAGTTATCGAGTATCCACTGAAGGTGGCGGATATCGGCAATGACAGCGGGCAGGACATGGATACCATGGACGGAAAGCGCAGGAAGGTATATGTAACGACAGACTGCATTAGTGATTTACCCCGAGAATACAGGAAACAGCTGGATATCGGAGTGATTGATATGTATATTTGTACACAGAAGGGACGGTTTACAGATACCAGGGAAATTCAGGCAGAGGATTTAAGCTGGTACCTGGATGCCGGACAGGATGTTTTTGTAGATAGGATTTCCGTGGAAGAGTACCAGGCGTTTTTTGCGGAGGCATTGACGCAGGCGGAGGATGTAATCTATATTTCCATGGCAGATGCGGCGGGAGAAAGTTACCATGTTGCTATGGAGGCGGCGCGGGGATTGGACCATGTGCATATTATTGATTCCGGTCATATTTCCTGTGGAGAGGGATTACTTGCAATGTATGCGGCACAGCTGGCAGAAAATCAGTGTTCCGTGGAGGAAATCTGTGAAAAGACGGAACGTGCGAAGAAGAGAATCCGTTGCCGTTTTATGCTGCCAGATGCAAAGACTTTCTGTGAGCGTGGATATACTGCCAGAGGGATTGCAAGAATTATGGAAATCGGAGGCTTGCATCCGGTAGTGGAGATAAAGAAAAAATGCCTGGGAATACGGGGAATTCGAATCGGGAGTCTGTTACATGCCAGAAACCGGTTTGTGCGTTCCCTGTTTCGGAGAAGGAGTGGAGTGAATCCGGCTGTGGTGTTTATTACCCATGCAGGAATCAGCTACAGGGAGCAGGAGCAGTTAAAGCAGGCGGTGCTGCAGTATATGCCGGATGCGCATATTATCACACAAAAAGCCTGTGTATCTACCTGTTGCAGCACGGGACTTGAGGCGGTGGGGATTGGGTATTTTCTCAGTGAGTAAGCGGGGCAGGTTTATTGGTTTTCCTGGTTTTTTATGAGTGAAACGAAACATTTACTGCATTCGGGACACGTTTGCACTTGTTGCAATGCGTAGTGGTGCGTAAAGCCATAAAATAAATGTTTCGTTTCACAATATACATATACAGAAACATTTGAGGAAACAGATGGAGTCAGTTCGGTACAGAAATGGTGGATCCTGTTGGAAATGGATGCAAAAGGAGGGCAGGCATTTATTTCTAAGGTCTCTTCTTTGCTGAAAGATAGTGGCAGATTTGTGCTTTCGATTGACAAAAATCAGGATATATACATTGATATGGGAAACGAAAAGTTGTTAGTTTACCCCGATACCCCGGATAATGTAATTGCTTGTGTGGAGAAAGCCGGAATGAAAATAATCAACAGGTATGAAACAGAATTTGCCCATATCTTCGTTTGCTTGAAATAATCCAAGTTATCAGTTAAAGAACAGATGCGAGCGTTATACAAGATGGAAAAACACAAGGTGCTAAAACATCAGGAAGGAGACGGTGAAATGGCAGCATGGGGAGCCGGGTTATACCAGGACGATGTGGCGGAAGATGTAAAAGAGGATTACTATGACTGTTTCAGGGAGGATGGACTGGATAATGAGGCGGCATATGAAAGAATGTTATCCAGATATGGGGAAATCATAAATGACCCGGAGGATGGCCCTGTTTTTTGGATGGCGTTATCGGATGTTATGTGGGATTTGGGAAAACTCACAGAGGAAGTAAAGGAAAAGGCTTTATATCACATTGATGCCGGAAATGATGTGGCAAGATGGGAGACAGAGAGTAAGGAAAAAGGGGCAAAAAGAAGGCTGGTTCTGGAGAAATTAAGGGAAAAACTGGAATCTCCCATGCCAAAGGAAAAGAAACTGCGAAAGAAAAGAATATTGAAGAATAAATGGCAGATAGGGGATATGTATACCATGCCAATCGAAAAATCCTACCCCAGGTTTCCAGAGATGAAAGCAAAGTATCTGTTGTTAATTAAAGTGGATGATAGAAAAGATTTGTCGGACAATATTCAGCCTGTCGTGTATATAAAATATCTGGAGGAGGAATACCATGAGGGCATGGATATAAATGAACTGGAATTTTCACGTTGTTATAATCATGGTTTTTGCTTTATTATTGGTGGAATTGCAGGAAGACCGAAACCAAAGGAATTAACTTATGTGGGGAATTATGGGAATATTTCCAAGTTGAAAAGACCTGATGAATCAGAAATAAGTGTGGATGCCTGTCATTCCCTTGAATATGTGAAGTCATTAGAAAGTGTTTGTGTAGACGCATATCTGATGTTTATATTGGGTGTTGATGGTCATGCAATTAAAAATGATCGGATTTATATGACCGAGCAGGAGTATCAGGAGGATTGCAGACGAGAGCAGGAGCGGGAGCAGAGGTGGCAGGCAGAGAGGAAAGCGAAGGAATATTATAGATGTCCCTGGGAAGATGGAGATACATTTTACCTGCCCATTCGCAAAAAGGCCGAGGGAAGCAAGTTACTGGTTGAGAAAGGATATGTCGGAATTGTTATGGTGAAGGTGGGAACAAAGGAAGATTACTATACAACAAATTTGTGGCCGGTCATGCTGATGTGTTGTGTAAAGAAAGAGTATAACAATATCGATGATATTATAGACGATGATATATTTAATCTTAGTTTTTTGCCATTAAAGTTTGGTGTGGTACATAGAAAGGACCAAAGTATTCCAAAGGATTTAAAAGAGTTAGGAAATATCCCGAATATATCCGGCCATTGCAAAAAAATGCATAAGACTACAGGAACTTCATGGGATTCTTTGGAAAAGACCATGAAATGGGGGCTATAATTGAGTAACCAGAGTTGTTGTTCGAAACGGTAAAGCAACCGTATACGAATATGACGAATTAGGAAACCGCAGTGCGGTAAAATATCCAAACGGCAATGTCATGACGTATACCTACGATGCCTGCCAGCGGTTAAAGGAAGAATGGGTAACTGATGCCAAAGGTGTCACCCTCGCCAAATACAGCTACGGGCTTGGCAAGGCAGGAGAGCGGCTCTCCATCACCGAATCCGCAGGGGCATCTGAAACGGAGACAACCTATAAATATGATAAGCTGAATCGGCTTGTAAAAGAAACCATTGCCAAGAATGGCAATGAACTGACAAACGAATACAGCTACGATAAGGTAAGCAACCGCATATCCAAAGAGACAAAAATAAAAGGGGAGCTGTCTGCC